>JAMCQQ010000263.1 GCA_023379515.1 Actinomycetota bacterium | reverse complement strand
GTGATTATTGCAAAATAAAAGGCTCATAAATTTTGTTTAAATTTATTTAAAAAAGGTTATTCAAATAAAAAATGATATTTAAATAAAAAAAGTTATTTCAATTTAAGACAAAATAAGAATATGTTACAAGACAAGAAGTTCAAATTATGGAATCAATAAAAGAAAGTATAATGTCTGTCTACAATAATAGGATTCCTTCCAGGACTCCAGTAGGAATTTATTCCCGTTATTTTCCAAGGGGAAATAAAGAAAGGTTTATACGTAACAACGGTGCCGGCATCGTTGAGTACTACCCAGTTGTAAGCATGATAGGGCCGCCATGGCACTTAAAGGAAGGCTTTCTGTCCCGGATAAAAAATACCGATATCCAGATAAATTATTACTGGAATAAAAGTACTCTGGTGGAAAGAAAAACATATAAAACACCGGTGGGTTCCATTTTCCAGGAAATTGAAAAAGATAAAGCAGGGGCGGGTAGTGAATTTATAAGAAAACATTATATTACTGAAAATAGTGATTACCAGATAATGAAATATATTGTAGATAATACGATTATTACAAACAATGAAAGTAAGCTGCTCGAAATACAGATTCAATTGGGTGATGACGGGATTTTGTTTGGAAGAATGGATAGAACCCCATACCAGAAATGCCTGATAGAGTGGATAGGTCCTCAGAAGTTTTTAATAGATCTACATACCGAACCTGGTCCGGTAATTGAACTTATGGACTCAATTGAGAAAAAATTGGATCAGTCTTACGAAATGGCCATGGAATCGAATGTAGAGCTTATCTGGCAGCCCGACAATATTACTTCAGATATGACCCCTCCAAATGCATTCAGGCAGTACATTTTGCCGATGTATAAAAAATATTCAAAAATTGTCCAGGAGAAAAACAAAATATTTGTAGTGCATTTGGATGGTAAAATCAAACATTTAGCTGCTTTACTAAAAGAAGCAAATATTAATGTCATTGAATCGATGTCACTGCCTGATATTGGTGGGGATCTATCGCTTACCAAGGCATATTCCAGTTTTCCTGATTGCGTGATTGTGCCGAACTTTCCGTCAAACTGGAGCGTGTTTCCTGATGAAATAATAATTAATAAATTGGAAATATTACTGAAAGACAGGATTGAAAACAGGCCATTTATGCTGCAGATAAGTGAAGACATACCGGGAAATGAATGGATGAGAGTGCTGCCAATAATAATAGGTAAAATTAATTAAATCTGGATAACATCATTGAAAAAAATATTTTATTAAAAACTTTATCTTTAGGAGGAAAAATATGAAAAACAAATAGAGATTTGCTTAGGAAATCTATACCCAACCCCTAAGACAAATCTCAGAAAAATTTTATCTTAAAAAAGAAGAAAAACAAAGAAAAAAAAGAAAAGGATGAAGAAGAATAAGAAAGGAAAAGGAGGAAAAATTATGACAAAGAAATTTGTTATAACCACGGTAGCTTTAATTGCAAATATAGTAATGATAGCATTAGTTTTTGCAGGCTGTCAAACACAGTCCGGACAAACTACAGATGCCACAACAGAAGCAGAGACAACAGTAATAGAAACAACTGCAGCTGAAACATCTACTGCACAAACTGATGACGAGGTATTGATTGGTGTATCAATGGATGAACTACAAAATACCTTCTGGGTAGCTGCTAAGAAAGGAATGGATGAGGCAGCAGCAAAATATGGCGTAAAACTTGAGTACAGGACTGCAGAAGGCGACGCTGTAAAGCAGAATGCGCAAATCGACGAACTTATAGCAATGGGTGTAGATGCAATAGTTTGTGTCAATGTGGACGTCAAAGCAATAAACCAGGGTGTAAAAGCAGCAAATGACGCAAAAGTTCCTATAGTGTATTGTGACAGGCCATTAGATAAAACTGCAGATTCAGCGCCGGACTGGGGTATTAAAACTGATGAAACTGCCCTAGTTACTGCTGGATGGGAATGGGTACTTAATTATGCAAAAACTAATAACAATATGAAATTAAAGGTACTTGAAGTCGAAGGCAGCCTAAACGATAAGAATGTGCTAATACGTGCTGAGGTAACTGATAAAATTGCAGAGGAAAATTCTGACGTTATGGAGATAGTTCAAAAAGTCCTAACAGAATGGGATCTTGAAAAAACACTTTCTGGTACTACAAATGCTTTACAGGCCAATCCTGATATAAACACCATTTTTATGCATTATGATGGTTTATTAGATCCTATTGCAACAGCACTTAAACAGGCAAATAAGTGGAAGAAAATTGGTGAAACAGGTCATGTGATAATTATGCCTTATTCTGGAAATGAAAGTGGCATGAAGGCAATGATTGACGGCTATGCTGATATGGCCTTTGGTATGAATGTTATAGGGGAGGGCTTTAAATCAGTAGAAGCAGCATATAAGATTGTCAAAGGTGAGGACCCGGGTCCATTTGTAAATGACCCTGGATTTATAATCACACAGGAAAATCTACAGACAGAAGGGCCAAAGACCTATGGCTGGGAAGGTGCAAATAAATAAGTGATTATAAGCGATTTTAAGTGATCCGTTATAGAAATAGTTTCAAATTCTACAAAATAATAGGCTGGTTGGTGAGGCAGATAAAAAAATCTCATCAGCCAGCAAAAAATAAAAATTGGAGTGGAAGATTTGGTAAATAAACCGGTAAAAATAATAGGAAGGTTTTTATTAAAAAATACAATCATACCTTTTTTTATTTTGTATCTTCTAATTTCCATTCTATTTATACCAGGCTTTTCAAATGCAGCAAACCTGCTCTCTGTTTTTACACAGGCATCCTTTCTATGCATACTCTCAGCCGGACTGACATTTGTATTTATAAATGGTGGCATAGATTTTTCAATTATAGGTATTATGGGTTTAAGCAGCATAATTGGTGCATATATTTCCAGGCTTGGAAATTCAGGCCTTTTTGTAGTACTGGCAATAATCGCAATGCTTTCCATCGGAGTAATTATAGGATGCATCAATGGTTTTTCTGTGACAGTTCTAAAAATGCCATCATTTATTGCAACAATGGCAACACATCTTATTTTTTCTGGTCTCGCAATCTGGTTTACTAAAAGTGCTTCAATAAGTGAACTACCAAAATCTTTTAAAGTCATTGGTCAAAGCAATATTTTGGGAATACCTTCTCCTGTTATTGCAGCAATTATAATAACGGGTCTTGCTGCTTATATTTTACACGCAACAGTTTATGGCCGTTATATCATTGCGATTGGTACAAATCAGAAAGTGGGTCATATTTCAGGATTGCCGGTAAAAAAAACAATATTCTCGCTTTTCATAATATCCGGGTTATTTGCAAGCATTGCTTCTATTATGATGACATCCAAGACAGCCACTGGTATCCCCATGATGGGCGAGGGTATGATAATAGATATTGTGCTGCAGTGTTGATAGGGGGAACAAGTTTATCCGGCGGTAAAGGTACAATTCTGGGTACTGCATTGGGTGCAATACTTGTAATAATGTTAAATAACAGTCTTTACCTGGTTGGACTGCAGTGGTTTGTGATAAATATTTTTAAGGGTGTCCTGGTTTTAGCAGTAGCATCGATTGATATTATACAAAACAGATTTGCAGATTGATTAATAATACATATGGATGAATATATATTAAAGATCCAAAAATTAAATAAATATTTCGCAGATGATCAATCCCATGTACTCACAGATGTCGATCTTACATTGAAAAGAGGCTCGATTCTTGGACTGGTAGGTGAAAATGGTGCAGGCAAATCAACGATGATGAATATACTGGGTGGTGTCAAAACTCGCACTTCCGGTGATATATTTATTGACGGTAGCCCCTATTTGCCGAATAATCCAATTGACGCCGAAAAAATGGGTATTGCTTTTATTCACCAGGAATTTGATCTTTTTAATAATCTTACAGTGGCAGAAAACATGTATCTTGATAACACAAAGAGTGGCAAAGGCGGATTCTTTGCATACAAGGCAATAAACTCAGAAGCTAAAAGAAATTTAAATGCATTCGATATTGATATTGACGTTAATAAAAAAATAGAAGAGCTTCCAATGGGCTTGAGGCAACTGGTCGAAATTGCAAAAGCAATAAGAAAAGACGCAAAAATCATAATTTTTGATGAACCTACAACTTCACTGTCTAATGTAGAAAAAGAAAAATTATTTAAAATAATCCGTGATCTCTCAGATGAAAAAATCTCCATGATTTATATTTCCCACACTTTAGATGATGTTATAAAAATTTGTGATGAAATAGCAGTTTTAAGAGATGGTCTCTTAATAGGGCAAAAATCGGTTAATGAGATTACAAAGGATGAAATAATCACCATGATGGTTGGCCGTAAAATGGAGAATCTATATCCATATGTGCAGAAGCAGATAGGAAGGGAGCTTTTAACAGTAAAAAACATCATGCAAGGGAAAAAATTAAGAAATATTAGTTTTTCGATCAATAGAGGCGAGATCACAGGATTATTCGGACTTATGGGTTCTGGAAGAAGCGAGATGGTCAATGCTTTATATGGAATGGACCCGATAGATTCCGGGTCAGTCTATTTCAACGGGGAGGAAATTAAAAAATTAAATCCCCAGGAATGGATAAAAAGGGGGATGGCTTATATAACTGAAAACAGAAGAGAGGAAGGACTTCTTCTGCCCCAATCGGTAAAGGAAAATCTTATACTAGTCAAGCTCAAAGAGATGAAAAAGAAATTAGGGGCAGTGGATTTTAAAAGAGCTGAAAAGGAAAGTGATTTAATTGTAAAACAGATAAATATCAAGACTTACAATAAATCCAGGCAGTCAGTGGCTCTATTGTCAGGTGGGAACCAGCAGAAAGTAGTAATAGGCAAATGGCTCCTCACTGAACCCAAAATACTGATTCTTGATGAACCCACAAAAGGTATAGATGTGGGCGCTAAATTCGAGATATATAATTACGTTAACAATCTTGCGAAAAATAATGCAGCCATACTTTTTATTTCATCAGAAATGGAAGAGCTTATGGGAATTTGCGACAGAATCCTTATTATGTCAAAAGGACAGATATCCGGCATGGTAACGCGGAATGAATTTTCACAGGAGAAAATAATAAGACTTGCAATCGGAGGAAATTCCAATTGAAGACTTTTAGAAAATACTATATAAATGAATTGTTTTATAAATTTGGACTATACATTGTAATTGCGCTCCTTGTTGCTGTTTTTTCTATTATTAACCCCAGATTTTTTTCTATAACAAATGGTATTAATATTTTACAACAAATGGTCACAATAGGGATCGCTTCATGCGGCCTTACTTTTGTCATTGTTACCGCCGGAATAGATCTGTCCCTGGGTTCTGTAATTTATATCACTTCAGTTCTTGTGACTATCCTTACTAATAAAGGACTGGGCTTAGTGGGAGCAATAGCCTTAAGTATAGGAATAGGAGCTGTGCTGGGGGCCATAAATGGGTTTTTTGTAGCAAAGCTTAAAATAGCTGCACTTATTGTAACGCTTGCAACTTTATACATAATCCGTGGACTGGGAATAGTCATTGGCGGCACAGGATTGATATATTTTTCCAATACAGTTAGCGAGATCCTTACCTTTACCAGATTATTGGGCGTGATTCCTATTTCAATAATTTTTCTCATTGCCGTTTTAATAATTACACAGATAATCTTAAGTAAAACAAGATTTGGTTTGCAGCTTTATGCCATTGGCAATAATATTAATGCTGCAAAAACTATGGGTATAAAGGTCAGCAGGAATATTTTTATATCATATATAATTTGCGGTGCCCTTGTGGGACTGGCTGGATTAATATCGGGTGCGCAAGTTGGCGGTATAAGTTCAACATTTGCGGTGGGCCAGGAATTTATAATAATATCTGCCACGGTGCTTGGAGGTGTTAGCTTATACGGCGGTAAGGGTAAAGCATTCCCTGGAGCTTTTATCGGTGTTCTAATAATCATCAGTATTGAAAATGGGTTGGTGATGGCAAAAACCGATTTGTATTTTTATTCTATCATAAGAGGCTTGATTATTTTTATCGCAGTCATGCTGGATAGCATCAATAATAAAGGGGAAAGCCGTTAGACAATAAGTTGGAAAGAAGGAATATAATGAAAAAATATTGTATGATTTTTAAAATAAAAGAGAAATTCTTAAAAGATTACATTGAAATCCATAAAAATGCCTGGCCCGAACAGATAAAAGCAATAAAGGATTCAGGCGCCAAAAAATGTGTGATGTATATTCATGACAATCTCTCTATTCTTTATTGTGAATGTGAAGATATTGAACAATGGTTTCAAAACCTTTTGAATAATGAGACTTATCAGAAATGGGCCAAAGTTACAGAACCATGGATGGAACAAAGCGAGTCAGGTGATGGTTCTTTAAATCTTCTGGAAAAAATCTTTGATCTGGAACAGCATTGACAGACAAAATAATGCCTTACTAAAATACCTGCCCAAAGCCTGCTTTCTTTAACAGATTTGCTTCAAGAAATTCAAGTATGGCAATTAAAGAAGTACTAGAAATGAATCATACAGAAAGAAAGTTATAGAATTAGGTAAAAGGATAAACTCAGAAAATGGTGCCGAAATTACTATTGAGTTTATAGAAAAATTCGATTCTCACCGCTCAAGCTTACTCCGTTAACTCTTGATTTTCTTATGAAACACTAATAAGCTAGCAACAATTGAAAACATTATATCCTGTGTTTAGATTGGATATTTCAATATTATGTATATATTTTTAATGATACCTTGAGAAAATCAGAGGCTTCAGTACTTAAGAAATGTCTATTTATATGACTATAAGAGCATTATCAGGAGAATAAAAGATGCCGGCATTTGATAAAATCCGCTCCGGAGTTGAGGGGATCGACAAGACCCTGGATTCTATCCGGCTTGGCGATAATGTAGTCTGGCAGGTTTCAGATATAGAGGAGTATTCATTTTTTGTTGAGCAGTTTGCCAGGTTGGCCACCAAGGAAAAACGAAATCTGATATATATGAGGTTTGCCCATCACAAACCATTATTAGAGCAACTGGAAGGTCTTAAAATAATAGAGCTAGATGCTAATGCCGGCTTTGAAGCCTTTACGGTGAAAGTTCAGGAGATAATCGAACTGGAAGGCCAGGAAGCTTTTTATATATTCGACAGCATTTCTGAGCTGCAGGCGGCCTGGTCGGCAGACTTGATGATGGGTAACTTTTTTGTAGTGACCTGCCCGCTTTTATATGAGCTCAATACTGTGGCATATTTTGGTATTATCAGGGGCAGGCATTCTTTTGATACGATAGCAAGAATCAGAGAAACTACACAGATACTGGTGGATGTTTATTCAGATAATAATGAAATATATATCCATCCTCTGAAGGTTTGGAAAAGATACTCAAACAGTATGTTTCTGCCTCATAGATTTGAAAAAAACAATTCAAATAGCTTTACAGCATTGACAGGCGGATTAAGTGTAAGCAAATTCTACGCACTTGTAGAAAAAAAGACCAGTACTCTGGAAGACCAGAATTTGGACAGTTGGGACAGGTTTTTTCTATTTGCCAAAATGAATCTTGATAAGACAGGCCAAGATATAATCAATGATATGTGTGAAAGGCTTATGGGGCGGGAGAAAAAGCTTGCAGACTTACTTACTGTCAACTTTAAAACCAAGGATTTAATTGCTGTTAAGGAAAGGATGATAGGCTCGGGAAGGATAGGCGGCAAAGCTACCGGAATGCTGCTTTCCAGAAAAATTGTGGAAAATACTGTTCACCGGATATTCCTCAGACTTGAACCTCACGATTCATTTTACATAGGATCTGATGTGTATTACACATATATTGTACAGAATGATTGCTGGAAGTTAAGACTTGCTCAGAAGAGCGAAATAAATTATTTTTCAGCGGGGAAAAAGCTCAAGCAAAAAATATTAAATGGAATTTTTCCTGATAATACAAGAGAACAATTCAAGCGGATGCTGGAATATTACGGGCAGAGTCCTATTATTGTTCGCTCCAGCAGTCTTCAGGAAGATAGTTTCGAAAATGCATTTGCCGGCAAATATGAGTCAGTTTTTTGTGTCAACAGCGGCAGTTTGGAAGAAAGGTTAAATAATTTTGAAAAAGCTGTAAAGCAGGTTTATGCCAGCACAATGGATGAATCGGCACTGGAATATCGCCTGCAGCGAGGCTTGAGCAAAAGTGACGAGCAGATGGCTATCCTTGTGCAAAGAGTCTCCGGCCTGAAGTTTGACAGTGTCTTTATGCCCTGTGCTGCAGGAGTAGGTTATTCATATAATTCTTATCGCTGGCATAAGGATATAGATCCGGCTGCCGGGATGGTAAGGCTGGTAATGGGACTAGGAACAAGGGCTGTAGAGCGCACTGGTGGTGATTATCCAAGAATAGCAAGCCTTAATAAGCCGCAGCTAACTCCCTTAACCGGCAATATCAACAAAAGCCGCTACTCACAACACAAGATTGATTTCCTTGATCTTGAAAAAAATATTTTTTCATCAGCAAGTTTATCGGAATTGGTCCAAAAACTTCCCAACTGGTACAGGAAAATAATGTTTGAGCATGATTATGAGACAGAAAGACTGTTAAGTGAGCAAGGAAGATATGAACAAATTATATTCTCTACTTGCGAGGGCCTAATAAAAATGGAGGATTTTACAGACATGCTAAAACAATTGATGACTGTAATACAAAAAGAATACAACTATCCGGTAGATATTGAATTTACCTGTAATTTTACAGAACAAGGTGACTTTTTAATTAATCTGTTGCAATGCAGGCCCTTACAGGTTGGTGGAATTGGTGCAAAAGTAACTATTCCTGATATTGAAGATGAAAAAATATTTTTTGAATTATCTGGGGGCACTATGGGTGGAGCGGTGAGCCATTCAATTGATATTGTTATACAAGTTGATCCTGCAGGCTATTATCAATTGCCCTACAAGAAAAAGCATACCATTGCAAGAACAATTGGCAGAATAAACCAGTATTTTAAAGGTAAAGAAAAAGCGATGATGCTTCTGGCGCCGGGACGCATAGGTACCACATCCCCGGAATTGGGGATAACAATATCTTTTGCTGAAATAAGTAATTTCAAGGTCATATGCGAGATTTATTATAAGGATGCAGGCTATATGCCTGAATTGTCCTTTGGAACTCACTTTTTCAATGACCTTGTTGAAACTGGCATTTTTTATGCTTCGATTCTCGAAGATGATAATACAATAAAGTTTAAACCTGATTTCTTGAAGGATAAAAAAAATATACTGCCGGATTTATGGACCGGCGGAAAAACAGATGGTGGTGAATTTATGAATATTATCAAAGTTTACGATGTATCAAATATGGGGCTGATCCTTTTTTCGGATATAATCAGCAGCAGGACAATATGTGGTATATTCAAAAAATAAAGGAAATAAATTATTAAGCCCGTATTTAGTGAAATCTGCAAAATAGTTTTACTGGAAAGGATATAATATGACAAATACAAGCGACAGGCAGCACCGCTCAATCCTGAAAAGAATTGCCCATCGGGTGATGATTGAGAGAGGGCTCATTCCGGATTTTTCGGTTAAAGTGCTCACTGAACTCAATGGAATCCAGGAGCCAGCGATGCGAACTGAAGAATCGGTTCATGATCTCAGGGACTTTCTTTGGTGTTCCATTGATAATGACGATTCACTTGATCTGGACCAGCTAACCGTTGCCAAAGCCAATCCTGACGGATCAGCCAATATATGGATTGCAATTGCCGATGTTGATGAAGTCGTGAGAAAACGATCGGCTATTGACGATCATGCACGACAAAATACTACCTCGGTCTATACAGTTGCAGAGACTTTCCCGATGCTGCCCGAAAAGCTCTCTACAAATCTTACCTCTCTCAATTATAAATCGGACCGGTTGGCAATTGTTGTTGAAATGGTTCTCTCTGCGGATGGATCGCTTCAGAGTTCGGACATTTATCGGGCGATGGTGCGAAATCAGGCAAAGCTGGCTTACAATAGTTTAGCTGACTGGCTGGAAGGGAATGCGCCCATGCCGCAAGCGATCGGTACTGTCAGCGGCCTGGACGAAAATCTTCGGTTACAGGACCACATGGCCCAGAAACTTAAGGCCCTTCGCCACCTGTATGGTGCACTCGATCTCGAAACAATCGAAGTTCGTCCGGTTTTCAGCGGGGATGAGCTTAAGGATTTGAAAGCCGATGAAAGGAACCGGGCCAAAGAGATAATCGAGAACTTCATGATTGCTGCCAATGGTGTAACTGTAAAATACCTCGTGTCAAAAAAGTTTCCGTCGTTCCGCCGTGTAGTTCGCACACCCAAAAACTGGGAACGGATAATAGAGCTTGCAGCAGAGTGGGGCTCAACTTTGCCCAGGGTACCCGATGCAAAAGCTTTGGAGCAATTTCTGGTATCGGCGAAAGCTGCCGATCCTATCCGTTTTCCCGATCTCTCTCTCAGTATCATCAAACTTCTGGGTTCAGGTGAATATGTCATTCAGCTTCCTGGTGAAAGTGCCCCCGGGCATTTTGGTCTTGCAGTAAAAGACTATGCTCATTCCACGGCCCCAAACCGTCGATACCCTGATTTGATTACGCAACGGTTGCTGAAAGCGGCCATGACAGGACATCCTATCCCCTATGATAATGATGAACTGGAAGAACTCGCAAACCACTGCACCATAGAGGAAGACACGGCGAAAAAAGTTGAACGGCAGGTCACAAAATCTGCAGCAGCAATACTGTTGGAATCAAGAATCGGGGAGCAATTTGATGCTATCGTCACAGGTTCATCGGAGACCGGTGTATGGGTCCGTCTTATGCATCCGCCTGTTGAAGGAAAACTGGAGAATGGTTTTAGAGACATCAAGGTTGGGCACAAGCTTCGCGTACAATTGGTTCGCACGGATGTGGAACATGGATATATAGACTTTAGAAGAAAATAAATGTTATAAGAAACCACAGTTATAGATTCAGCATAAATTCCCGTTTTATATTTATAACCAGCTTTATTAGGTTTCTTATATAATACTACCCTAAGGTGTTACTTTTAATTCAGAAGTGCAATTGGGACATCTTGTAGCTTTTATATCTATAGTCGTAAAGCAATAAGAGCACGGCTTGGTAGCAGCGGCCTCTTTTTTCTTAGAAGAATTTATAGCTTTTATTATAAAGAAAAGAACAATGGCAATGATTATGAATGTTATAATGGCATTAACAAAAATACCATAGTTCAGTGTTACGGCTCCGGCCTCTTTTGCAGCTGCAAGAGATATATAAGGACCAGGAGTATTGCCTTCCTTTAAAACCATAAAAAGATTTAAAAAATCAACTTTCCCAAGCGCCAACCCAATGGGCGGCATAATAATATCATTTACCAGGGAACTAACTATGGCACTAAAAGCAACTCCGATAATTATACCGATAGCCAGATCAACGACAGAGCCTTTCATTATAAAATTTTTAAATTCTTTCCACATATTCACCTTCCAAAATATAATAATAAAATATAAAGATATTAAAATAAAATACTTATATAATTATAAATTATTAGAATACGATAGCAATATTTATGATAAACTCACAAATTTTTCAAGATTATTTTATATTTCTGATGCAAATAATTTCTTAAATTACTATTAAAAAATAGTTTGAAAA
>JAMCQQ010000262.1 GCA_023379515.1 Actinomycetota bacterium | reverse complement strand
TAATTACAGGGATAACAGAAATAATCGTTTTTATATTTTTGTCTATAAAAATTTATCAAACAAAAAAGAATTATGATTAGTGTTTACACAGATGGGGGAGCCAGGGGCAATCCCGGCCCGGCTTCAATCGGAGTTTATATAGAAAATGATAAAAACAGTAAAATATTTGAGTTCGGTAGGACGATAGGCGTTTCAACAAATAACGTAGCCGAATATCAGGCCGTGATAGAAGCGTTGAACTGGCTGGTTAAAAATGAAACGCTTGTAAGTAGAAACCGCGATATCAATTTTTATATGGATTCAAATCTTGTTTGTTCACAGATAACAGGTATTTTTAAAGTGAAGAATGCAAATTTAAAAGATATGCTTTTTAAGATTCGGGAAAAAGAGGCTCAAATTAAAGCAAATATTCGGTATTTCCACATACCCCGTGAAAAAAATAAAAAAGCAGACAGATTGGTTAATATGGCTCTGGACAACGAACTTAATCTCCACTAAAATAATTCTAAGTCAACCTGGGTTTCCACTCGCCGATAGGAGTAAATTATGAACAGACCTGCCTTTGAAGTGGTAGAAGAAGAACAAACATCTAAAAATAATATTCTGATCTTTGATAAGAATGGGATTGTAGGCGCTTATTTAGCACAAAGGCTTAAAGATCAACTTTCTATTGTCTTCGTAAGCCGGGAGGGAACAAAAAAATATCCGCAAAATCTTTTAGGCAATATTTCAAATCTGATATCTATTAATTACCGGAAGGCGGTTCCTGAAATTCCGGTTGGTAATTTTTCGCATATATTTGTTATATTGGATCCCCAAAATGAAACCTTAGAATTCATCCCATCGTTTGTAAACGAGGCAGAAAAAAACAAAGCAAGACTAATTGTCCTGATGCCGATTGATGATGATAACGATAAGTTCGCAAAAAACTTAATCCAAAGCTATAAGAATTCGGCTGTTGTTTTTCATGGTGATTTATTTGGGCCCGATTTTCCTGCTGATCTGGAAGAAAAGTCCACAATAAATAATTTTTTTTACCAGGCTAAAAATACGCAAAGGATTATAATTTCAGGAGACGGAGTGGAAAAATCATACCCCGTTTATTTTGAAGACGTTATTGACGGGGTTATGGAAGTGGCTTTCGGAACGAGCGACAATTCCATTTTTCTGATTTTTCCGGAACATGGGATAACGGATTTATCTCTTGCTCATCATTTTCATAAAATTGATCCGGATATAAAAATAGATTTTGATCAAATTAGCCATCAATCAAAATTGGTGAAAAGGAGGAAAAAAGAATCTTCTATCCCAAAAGGCATTCATTTTTTGCCTGATAATTATCCTTTAGATCGTAAAATAAAACAAACACTGGAAATGCTGGACGTAAAGATTATAAAGCATGAGAAAAAGGAAGAAAAACCAAGAAATGAAAAAGGTAAAAAAAACACCAGGCCGTTATTTCCTCTTCTTCTGTTTTTGTTTTTTATAATTTTTCTTCCTTTAGTTATGACTTTGCTTTTTACATTTTTTGCTTTTTTCCAGCTAAAAATGGCTAAAAATGAAATAGATAAAGGAAATTTAATAAAAGCTTCAAAATCTGCCGGTTATTCGGAAAACCTTTTTAAGATTGCCAATAGCAATTCTAAAGTTCTCTCTTTCGAAATGTCTTTAATCGGACAACCGGGGATAAGCGATAATCTTACTAAGCAGATAAAATACGGTCAGGAAATAACGTCTCTTTTGACAGATACATTAACAGCGTCAGAAAAATTTATGGATGTTTTTGATAATAAAAGCAAAAAACCCCGTGATGATTTTTTAGCCGCAGTTAATTCTCTTAAAAAAAGCATTTCTATGTATCAGAAAATAAGAGCGGAAAAGAGCAACGCTTTATTGCTTTCATATCTTGGAGAGCACGGTTAATTATCTTTCTTCAACTGTTGATGTATTCCCTGATTTGTTTGGATTTACAAAGGTTAAAAAATATCTGATTCTGTTTCAGAATAATATGGAGCTTCGTCCAGGCGGAGGATTTATCGGTTCTTTTGGTATTTTAACAATGAATAGAGGTAGGGTTGCGGAATTTCAAATCCATGACGTATATGAGGCGGACGGGCAGTTAAAAGGGCATATAGAACCGTCTTTCCCAATAAGGCGCTACATGCCGTTGGTGCATTTATATTTGAGAGACAGCAATTTTAATGTTGATTATAGTAAAGGAGCGTCTGTTTCGGCTTTTATGCTGAATGAAGAAATGAATGTCATGGTGGACGGGGTCATAGCAACGGATGTGACTTTTGTTAAGAATCTGCTAAAAGACATCGGTCCGGTGTATGTTCCCGACTATAAAGAAACAGTTAAGGCGGACAATTTATATATGCTGACTCAATCTCATGCAGAGAAGAATTTCTTTCCGGGCTCGAGCCAAAAAAAGGATTTTCTAAGATCTCTTTTTACAGCGATTCAAATTAATTTAAACACCAGAAAAAATATATCTTTGTCAGGCTTTTTCAAAAACATAGGCGAAGCGGTTGAACAAAAACATTTATTGTTTGCTTTTTCGGATTCCAATATACAAAACTTATTTTCTGTTAACGGAATGAGCAGTTCTATTTTACATACCAGGCAGGACGGTGTGCGCGCTATAAATGATTTTATTGGAATTAACGATGCCAACATTGGATCAAATAAGGCAAACTATTATATTAAGCGGAAAATTGTTCAGAATGTTTCAATGGATAATGACGGCAGCGTTTCGGAAAGATTAAGCGTGATTTATATGAATGACAGTAAAACAAATGTCTGGCCGGGAGGAGATTATAAAAACTATGTAAGATTTGTTTTGCCAAAGGGAGCTATTTTGAAGACAGTTATTGTTGACGGGAGCGAGCAAAAAATAGTGCCGGCTGTTACGGATCCTGCAATTTATGAAAAGAAAAATTTTAAGCCGTCCAAGGGGTTGGAGGTTGAAACTTATGATCAGGATGGGAAAACAGTTTATGGATTTTTATTTATTGCACCGTCTTCAAAATTTACAACTATTTCTATATTTTACAGCTTAAAAAATAAAATTTCTCTTAACGGGGGAGTGAACGCTTATGATGTTAAAGTTTTTAAGCAACCTGGTACGGATGAAGATTTATATAGTCTAATTTTAGATTTTCCTAAAGAATTAAGCTTGCTTAAATTTGAAGATAATTCATCAACGGATGGACAGTTAAAAAGCGATAAAGACAGAGTAGAATATCAAACAAAACTATTGAAAGATATTAATCTTCATGTTAGTCTTACAAGAGAGTAGTTTGAGAATATGAATAAAAAAAGAATAGGATGGTTCAGTTTTACCTGTTGTGAGGATTCCACAATTATTTTTACGGAACTTTTAAATACTCATTACAAAGAATGGCTTTCTAAAATTGAATTTGTCCATGCAAAAATATTGAGAAAAGATGAGAGTCCTGAAATTTTGGATATGGGTGTGGCGTTTATAGAAGGAGCGATATCATCCGATTCCCAGGAGGAAAAATTAAAAAAAATAAGAGAAAAAACAAAAATATTAGTTGCTATTGGCTCTTGTGCTGTTACAGGTGCGCCCTCAAATCAAAGAAACTTTTTTTCCGCAGAGAATATAGCAGAGATTAAAGAAATACTCGATACATTTAAATATAAAGAAAAAGTTTTGAAAGTTTCAGATATTGTAAAAGTTGATGATATGGTTCCCGGGTGCCCGATGAATGAAGAAATTTTTATTCAGATAATGACAAAATATGTTCTTTAACCATGCATAATATTGACGTCGATTTTGATATAAATTTAGAAGAAATATCCAAAATAGAGGGGGCTGCATCGCTTTCTATTAAAGTAAGAAGTAAAAAGGTAGAGGAGTTGAAATTCAGCATAACAGAGTGGAAAAGATTTTATACACAATCTATAAAAGGAAAGCCAGCAGTTGGAGTTCCACAACTTGTTGATAGAATTTGCGGTACATGTAGCAATGCTCATTTACTTTGCAGTATAAAAGCGATAGAGAGCGCTTATAATATTAAGCCGTCTGTTCAAACTATTCTTTTAAGGAAGCTTTTATATTACGGACTGATTATAAGAGACCATGCCTTGCATCTATATATTTTTGCATTGCCCGATATTTTTAATAAAAGTTCTATTTTGGATTTTGATGAAAGCGATCAGATGCAGCATAAATTGCTTGAGGATACGTTTAGTGTTAAAGAAACTTTTTTTC
>JAMCQQ010000261.1 GCA_023379515.1 Actinomycetota bacterium | reverse complement strand
AATAACACGAAAATTTATTTCCCATACAGAAGGCTCTGTATTTATAGAGATGGGAAAAACAAGGATTGTGTGCACGGCTTCAGTTGAAGACAAAGTTCCGCCTTTCTTAAAGGGTAAGGGATGCGGATGGATTACTGCAGAATATGATATGATACCTAAATCAGCACCTATCAGGATTATTCGCCCACAAGTGACAGGCAAAATATCCGGACGAACCCATGAAATCCAAAGGCTCATTGGCAGGTCGCTCAGGTGTGCAGTGGACATGAATAAACTCGGTGAGAAAACGATCTGGCTGGATTGCGATGTTATTGAAGCGGATGGAGGCACCAGAACTGCTGCGATTACAGGCAGCTTTATCGCTCTATTTGACTGTCTTCATTCCATGGTGGATCGTAAAGTTTTACCTGAAATACCAATAGTAGATTTTGTGGCTGCTGTCAGTCTTGGTATTGTGGACGATGATGTTCTTATTGACCTGTGCTTTGCCGAGGATTCCTCTGCGCAGGTAGATATGAATGTTGTAATGAATTCCAGCGGTAAATTCATAGAAATACAATCAAGCGCAGAAGGGTACCCTTTTTATAGGGAAAAATTTGATATGATGCTCGATAAAGCTTCAAGAGCGATCAGTGAGATAATATGTTATCAGAAAAAGATTTTGAGCCAGAATATTTAGAATGAAGATTGTAATTGCCACAAAGAATAAAGGGAAAATCAAAGAGATTAAAAGCTTCCTTGATGATTTGCCGGAAATAGAATTGCTTACATTCGAAGATTTTGAAAACTTTCCTGACATTGATGAAGGCAGTTTAGATTTTATTGAAAATGCAACACTGAAAGCAAAATCAATTTCTGAATTTACTAATGCGATTACGCTTGCTGACGACTCAGGGCTTGTCGTCGATGCCTTATGCGGGGAACCAGGGGTTAAATCTTCAAGATATGCAGGAGAGAATGCGACTGATAAAGAAAACAGGCAAAAATTACTTGATAATCTTGGAAGCTGCAATTCTCTCAAAGACAGAACAGCTCGTTTTATTCGAATGTAAGCAATTCTATTTCCGGGGAAAGGATTATTGAAAACCTCTTCAGGTGTTTGCGAAGGCTGCATTGGTTTTACCGAAAAGGGTTCGGGTGGATTTGGATATGATTCCATATTTATTCCAGTTGGTTACAACAGTTGTAGTAGTAAAACTATGGCCGAGCTTTCCGAGCATGAAAAAAACATGATAAGCCATAGGGGTAAGGCTCTTAAAAACCTGAAATATTTTTTAAAAGAAAAATATGGGAGAAAAACCTAGAAAATTTATTACCCTTTAGTGCGGCTCTATCAGATAACGACATCAGATGAAATAAAAATAATTTATTTGTGAGCTTAATAATTTTATTTATGGTTCGAATCCTTCTTCCCCAGCCAAGCCGTACGAATAGGCGCTAAAACTCCATTTTTGTGCGTAAAATCGGTGTTTTTTACCGGTTCGAACATTTTATACTCTTTCTCAAGTGCTGGATATCTATCTGCTATAGGTACAAGCCATGCTTCCGGCTCGATATAGATTTTGCCATCAAGTAGTGTAATATTCTTGCCAATTGCGGCTAAAATTGCCTTTTTTGTGTCCGAATCGCCGATTTCAAAGGCATCACGTGCACAGCTTATAAAATCAAATACTTTTTCTGTCAGTTCTAACCAGTTATCAATCCTGTGATCATAATTATCAATATTTTCTTTAATCTGGACTTATCGGCCAGAAGCTCCTCTCTTTTAGCATCATATTCTTCATCTGTTAGCTGGTCTTTTAACTTCATGTCTGTAAGTTTATTTATCTGACTTTCAATATCCTTATAGGTTTTCTGCAGGTTATTAAATATTGTTTTACGCTCAGCAGTTTCGTCTTTATGTGATTCACCCAGTACTTCCAGTGCCAGTCCCGGAATTGAGGCAGGATTATAAATACCTATTTTTCATTGATATATACGTATGCAATTATCGAATATATTGTTTTTACTTCAGCTTTAAGAATTTAATTTGGATTATGGCTAAGATACAGTACTCTACCAATAGTTCCTAATACCACACTAACAGGAACTCTATCACACTAAAATTCACCCGGTTAACAAAATCGGAACTATATCACAAAAAATCAGCAAAAAGTATTTTTTCATTTTTATTAGCTTTAAGAATTTATCCTGGATATTTAATTGATTCAGTAAGAATTTGTTTTCAGGAACCAAATATTAAGAGGATTGTCGCATATAAACAAAATGTATGGTGAACCAGAAATTGCACAACTTTTATATCACATTGGTTTATACATATTCTTAGTTACCCTTGCTGGTGAAATTGATAATTTGAAGAACTCTTCTGTATAATTTGTATTAATCTCATAACCGGTAATACATCTATTTCAATAATTATAAACAGGCTAGATTTCATTTTATACAATTCTTGAATATAATAAACGTATTAGTCAAAGTTATCCACTACGTTTATCATATACTTTGATGGCATGTTTAATAATGTTTTCAATATATTTTATTCTATCAATATAAAAAGTTCCTCAGTGAAAATATAGATTGAATGATGAACTTCAAGGAAAAACTAAAGAGATTAAGAGAGGCACGAGAGAGTAATAGGCTTGTAATCTTTGTTGGTGCAGGTGTTTCCAATAATTCTGGTATTCCTAGCTGGTATGAGCTTATTAAACGTTTTGCGAAAAATTGGAAATAGACAAGTGTGGTAAATGCAGTTTCCACAGTTCTTTAAACTGTACTCCAGACTGTGATGAGAAATATAACTTCTGCCAGGATGATTATCTTAAAATACCACAATATTTTTACAATAAGAAAAAAGCTGATTATTTAAATACTATAAAAGAAGTGTTCAGCATTGATGCAAAACCCAACAAAATAAATAGTATGATAATGGATTTGCAACCAAAACATATCATAACCACAAATTTTGACAAATTGATTGAAAATACAGAAAACCCAAACAAAATGATCTATAAGATTGTAATTAAGGACGAAGATCTTTTAACCTACCATTCAAATAATAGTTATATAATAAAGATGCATGGAGATATTAATGAGTTAAATGATATTGTTTTAAAGGAAGAGGATTATTTAAATTACTCTCAAAAACATATTTTAATAGAAACTTTTATAAAGTCCCTACTGGTCGACCATACATTTCTATTCATCGGATACTCGTTAAAGGATTACAATCTAAAACTGATAATTAGCTGGCTTGAATATCTAGCCCAGAGCTGTAATAAGGCCAAAAGACAGAGTAACTTTATCCTTATTGAACGCAAAGAAAAATATATTGACAGATATTTCTCAAAGAACAACATAATTACGATAAGTGCTTTAGAAATACCCAAGATAATTAAAAAAAGATACTCAAATATTATGCCAAATAAGATGGGCATAGTTATATGTTCATTACTGGAATGTATTTCAGACACTGGCAGTGATTATCTCCTAGAACCTCTTTTGAATATCCTTTACGAAAGGTATCGGGTCTTTAAAGATAGAAAAAGGATATCTTACGAAGAACTAAAACAATATCATTCTTTCAAATCATTGAAGCGTAAAGGATCAGAAATCAACCTTTCCGACAAGTCGGAATTTGATTCACTAGAGGAGATTTTAAAGAATAAATCAAAAAAAGCAGAATTCATTAAAAAAATACTACTAAAAGCCGGGATTGAGACAATCAGTAATGAGAGCAGTTCAATAAAAGTTGAAGTTTCAGATTATAAAGACAGTTATAGTGAACTTTTAAAATTAGATCAGCAAAATCGTTACAAGGATGTGTTATCAAAAGTTTCTGCTGCAGGTGATATGCTGTTGGTATTGGTAGAGACAGTATTATAATTGCAGATAGTGAGTGGATTTAGGATTTTTTAAAAGAAAATGGATTAATGACTGGGAATATGATTTTTCTATAGATACTGCAAGAAAAATAAATTTGACCCAAAAACAAGAAATTTATAGAGAAAAGATAAATAGAAAAATTATTGAAAAGATCTTTAATTATAAGAGTTATTAATAAGCAATAATTAAATATTTATGATGAATAGATGTAGAACAAATTTTTTTATTTAAGATCTTTAAAAGATATAAATTATATAAAATCCGCTTTAAAAAACTGGTTTATTTTAAAAATATATTACCGGCTAATATTCCGCCAATGATTCCAAATAGCGTAGAAATAAGTACTGTATAACACTGAAATTTAACCGGTTTATAAAATTGGAATTATATCGCAAAAAAACACAAAAAAGTCATAATCTTTCATTCGTTTAACCATATTTTTAATTTTTATTACAGATTTAAGAATTTACTCTGGAAGATTTTATAGATTCGTCCTGATACAGCCTCTTGCAGAACTCCCGACCAATCGATTCTTTTAATTTAAAAAACATACATTTTTAAAATGTTCTATTTATTTACTTGTGGATATTCATCTTCATGAGTATGTTTTACAATTGGATTTACAAAAATACCTATATCTTTTTGTAATTTCTCCATTTTTATTTGGTCTTCTTCTGTCCAATCTGGTTGATGCCTTAGAACAAAATCATAAGAACAAGTAGGTCGTATTTTCATCTCTGTAGCAATTCCTATGATTTTTTTATTTTCTTTATACATTCCTCGGGCTATCCAACAAATAAGAAATAACATATTCTTTCGATTAATTCTTGGTTCTGGTTCATCATGAAAAAGAAAACAATATGTTACTCCATCTGTAGAAAGTATACATCTATATAAATCACCTTCTTTAGTTTTATGAGCAATAATATGATCTTCAAAAAAAACTTTACTCAAATATCTTCTATGAAATCTATTTGGTCTTGCAAGTTCTCTGGCAATAAATTCATATTGAATCGATCCTTCATGTGCACGATTAATTATGCTATCCCAGCCATAGCTAATCCTGTCTTCTTTCTTCTTTGCTTTATATGCTGAATCATTTTGTAAATTTTTCCATAAGCCTTCTTTGATCACAATGAATTCCGAGTTTTTAAAACTGTCAAAGCTTCTGCTATCAATCAAATATCGAGCCAGAAATTCTTCTTCACCGCCCATAATAATTATAGATTTTTCTGTATCAAGAAATAATTCTTTTGCTTTTAAATAATTAATGAAATCACTTACTGTATCCAGCTCATTTAATACAATTTGAGTAAAAACTCGAGCAAAAACATGAACTTTATTATTTTTTATTTCTTCTGTAAATTGAAATACATCTTCTCCTTCTCCAAGCAAAACTGAAATTAAAAAAATATGCTTCATTTTTAAGGAATCAAATATTTCTTCGCTTCTTCTGATATTTTTCAGAGGAATAGGTGTTTTAAGCTCAAACAATTGTCTTCTTGCTCCAGCAAGCTGTCGCAGATTTTTATTGACTTCAGTTTTTTTATAATTATTGTTTTTATCAAGTTTCAAATCTTTAATTTGCCAAATAATAGCCGTATCATCAAAAACTACCAATAAATCACATAATTCTTTTCTGTTCTGTAGTTTTGGATTCAGAAAACACCAGTCAATAAGAAAAGTTTTTGTTGCCAAATCATGAACAACTTTTTCTGCAGTCGTACCTTTAAGCTGAAAATAATCCTTTTGAAATGATTATTCCATATTTTAAAAATTATAAAATTTTTATTTTTCAAATATGTCCATTAATTGCAATAATAATACCTATAATTATATATTATAAAAGCTAATATTTTATATAAAATAATTATTGTATAATATTGATATTTAGCCTGATTATAAAATCAGTATTATTCCACAAAAATTGTTGCAGTCTTCTATAAAAATTTTTCTTTTTTATCCCAACTTTAAGAATTTATCTCCTGGTTGTATCCATTAAGGTAGTATTCGTTAATAGCTCCTAATATGTTTAAAATAAGTACTGTATAACACAGGTAAATAACCAGTTTATAAAATCAGTATTATTTCACAAAAAATATCCTGGACCTTTATAAAAAATCTTTCTTTTTTAATCAAGTATTAAGTATTTGTTGTCTGAATGTTAAATATTAAAGAGTAATTAAGAATATTAAAAATTAAGCCTTACAAAATACAGTATTATAATAAAAGCTCCTAAAGCAAATCTGTATAATGCAAACAGACCAAATCCCCATTTTTTAAGATAAATCAGTAAGAATTTAATGGCCAGTGCTCCAACAATTGCAGAAGTTAAAATGGCAGTTACAAATGGAATTGTATCAACAGACATGCTATTTAAATCTTTAATATGGTAAAGTCCGGCTGCAAGTATTATCGGTCCTGAAAGCAAAAAAGTAAATTTGGCTATGCTTTCTCTTGTCATGCCAAGGAAACGGCCTGCAGACATTGTTACGCCTGAGCGTGATATTCCAGGAATTACTGCAAGTGCTTGAGATAAACCTATATACAGGCTTCTTAATAAACCCATATTTTTCAGCTCGATTTTATTTTTTCCTATTCTATCTGCCAGATACAGCACAATACCAAAAATTATTAAAACAATTCCAATTAAAAGAGGGTTTCTTATTCTCTCCATATAATCATCAAGCAGCATTCCTGCAAGTCCCCCTGGGACAGTGGCAACTGCAATAAACCAGAAAAGCTTTCCATCATCTGATTTAGGTTTTGTAAACCCTGCCCGGATTAAAATAATCCAGTCCTTTATAAAAAAAAGTATTACTGCAAGAGCAGTTCCTATATGCAAGGCTATGTCAAATACAATTCCTGGATCTTTCCAGCCAAAAAACCATGGAATCAGTATTAAATGGGCGGTGCTTGATATGGGAAGAAACTCAGTAATTCCCTGAACAATTCCATAAATTATTGATTGAATTATGCTCATAGATTTTTATAATTATAATCCTTATTTTTAAGATAATTTATTTTTTCCTAAAATTTAGGGTATTATATATCAGTTAAGGTATTAATAAAAATCCTAAACAAAATTATCCTTATAGATGGATAATGTAGATTGGTTTTATTGGTCTTGGACTTATTCTGAATTCCGGAGCTTTAAAAATTTATTCCAGGATATCTGTTACAGTGCAATATTTTGCCAATAGCTCCTAATACGCTGGAAATAGGTACTCTATCGCAGTAAAAATTGGGTACTTTATGAAATCGGAACTGTATCGCAAAAAATATATTGTCATGCTTATTGCTTACAATTATCCACTTCAAGCTTATTTTTATATTTTTTTTACACTTCTGGCCATTATTTTTACTTTAAAATTGAAGTTTAAAAAAATAAAATTTAATTATTGGATATTTTTAGGTTTTTTTTATTTTTACCTTTAATTTAAAGCAGAAAAATTACAGGTTTTTTATTAATTTATAGAAGTTCGTAAATAAAATGGTTTTTAATATAATCCAGATTATAATCTTTTTTGCAGCAATGATTGCCATTTCCTTTCCTCTTGGCATTTACATGAAAAAAGTCTATACAAATGAGCGGACTTTTATGACCAGGATCATCAGGCCGGTTGAATCTTTTATATATAGGATTTTAAGAATAGACCCTCTTGAAGAAATGAACTGGAGAAGATATGCAGCTTGTCTATTGACTGTAAATATCCTGGGCATCATGTTATTGATTTTCATACTTATGCTGCAGGAATACCTTCCCTTTAATCCACAGAAACTGCCTGGTATGCCTTTTACTCTGGCCTTTAATACTTCCATAAGTTTTGTTACAAATACCAACTGGCAAGCCTATGCAGGTGAAACTACCTTGAGTTATTTTTCTCAGATGGCAGGCCTGACAGTACAGAATTTTGCTTCTGCTGCAACAGGAATGTGCGTAGCAGTTGCTCTTATAAGAGGTCTTGTAAGGAAACAGACATGCGGAATCGGCAATTACTGGTCAGATATGGTAAAATCAATACTTTATATACTTCTCCCCCTTTCAATAACCATAGCGCTGCTGCTTGTCGGACAGGGTGTCATCCAGAATTTAAATCCTTATCAAGTTGCTGCTACAGTTGAGGGGGTAAAGCAAGTTCTTCCGATGGGTCCGGTTGCCTCCCAGGAGGCTATAAAAATGCTTGGGACCAATGGCAGCGGATTTTTTAATGTAAATTCTTCACATCCTTTTGAAAATCCTACAGGACTGTCAAATATAATAGAAATGATAGCCATGATAATTATCCCAGCAGGACTTGTAATAACTTTTGAGAAAATGACAGGAAACAAAAAACAGGGATATATTATTTTTTCTGCTATGTTTATTCTATTGATTATGATGTTCCTTGTTATTTATATAACAGAAATAAAAGGGAACCCGCTGCTCGCAAAAATGGGTATTTCAATGCCTACATCAATGGAGGGTAAGGAAGCAAGGTTCGGGCTTACAGGTTCTTCTCTATTTTCTACACTAACTACAGCTATATCCAGCGGTGCAGTTAACAATATGCACAGCAGCCTCACTCCTCTCGCAGGCATGGTTGCTCTGCTTCAGATAATGCTGGGAGAAGTCATATTTGGCGGGGCCGGTGCAGGATTTTATTCTATAATGATATTTGTTTTCTTTACCATATTCATTGTCGGGCTTATGGTAGGAAGGACCCCGGAGTATATGGGGAAAAAAATAGAAGCATATGAGGTAAAAATGGCTGTTATTGCCATAATAATACCTTCAGCTTTTATACTTACAGGAAGCGCCATTGCCTCAATTACAACTGCAGGCACTTCATCTATCCTGAATAAGGGCCCCCATGGGCTTACAGAGATTTTGTATGCTTTTTCATCAGCGGCTCAGAATAATGGCAGTGCTTTTGCAGGTCTGAATGCCAATACTATTTTTTATAATCTTTTCCTGGCTGCGGCCATGTTTACAGGAAGATTCGGGGTAATAATACCTGTTCTTGCAATTTCCGGTTCCATTGCTTCAAAAAAGATAATCCCGGAAAGTTCAGGCACTTTCAAGACTACCAGCATTTTATTTATTTTCATGCTTATCGCAATGATCCTGATTATAGGAGCATTGACTTTTTTCCCTGCACTTTCTCTTGGTCCGGTAGTCGAAAACCTTAAACTTTGGAAACCATAAGCTGTAAGATTTTTAAAATGATTTTTAAGAAAAAATAAAAATATGAAAAACAGATTAATAATAGAAGCACTTGGAGCTTCTTTCAAAAAATTGAACCCTTTTACCTTATGGAGAAACCCTATAATGTTTATAGTTGAAATAGGTTCAGTCCTTACTACCTATTTCCTTATCAGGAATTTTTTCCTTATGAGCCATACAGAGTTTATATTCGTCCTCACAATAACCATCTGGTTATGGTTTACAGTCTTATTTGCAAATTTTGCTGAAGCTATAGCAGAAGGGAGAGGAAAAGCTCAGGCTATGGCCTTGAGAAAAACCAGAAAAGAAATAATAGCCAGGAAAATACAGGGTGGGAAAATTACAGAGGTAGTATCGTCTACACTTAAAAAAGACGATGTGGTCATTGTGAGCGCAGGAGAGGTAATACCAGGTGACGGTGAAATAATAGAAGGTATTGCCTCAGTCGATGAAAGTGTAGTTACCGGAGAATCAGCACCGGTTATACGCGAATCAGGTGGAGACAGGAGTTCGGTAATAGGAGGTACAAAAGTCCTCTCAGACGAGATAAAAGTGCGCATTACTGCTAATCCTGGAGACACTTTTCTGGACAAAATGATAAGCATGGTTGAAAGTGCCAAGAGACAAAAAACACCCAATGAAATAGCCTTGACCATACTGCTGATAGGGCTTACCAGTATTTTTATACTGGTAGTAGTTGCACTACAGCCTTTTGCCATTTATTCCAATACCAGTGTCTCCATACCCATACTTGTTTCACTTCTTGTTTGTTTGATCCCGACTACCATAGGAGGACTGCTAAGCGCCATCGGAATAGCAGGCATGAACAGGCTAATAAAAAGAAATGTCATTGCCCTTTCAGGAAAAGCTGTAGAAGCTGCAGGAGATGTTGATATTCTTTTACTTGATAAAACGGGTACGATAACACTGGGAAACAGGATGGCTTTTGAGTTTATAGCAGCAGAAGGAGTCAGCATGGAAGAGCTTGCAAAAGCTGCACAATTGTCTTCACTTGCTGATGAAACTCCCGAAGGCCGGAGCATAGTGGCCCTCTGTAAAAATAAGTATTCGATAAGTACTCCGGATTTGAGCCAATACAAACATGAATTTATTCCCTTTACTGCCCAGACCAGGATGAGTGGTGTAATAATGGATAATAAGGATATATTCAAGGGAGCGGTTGATGCCATTGAGGATTATCTTAAAGAAAATGGTGCTATTCTAAGCGAAGATGTGAGACAAATAGCAGTAAGTATTGCCAGGAATGGCGGTACCCCGCTGGTGGTGACTTCCGCAAAAAAAGCTATTGGGGTCATCTATTTAAAAGACATTGTCAAGGGAGGCATCAGGGAGAAATTCAATGAGCTGAGGAGGATGGGTATAAAAACGGTCATGATAACCGGTGACAATCCATTAACTGCCGCCACCATAGCTGCAGAATCAGGTGTCGATGATTTTATTTCCCAGGCTACGCCTGAAACAAAATTAAAACTTATAAGGAAATTCCAGGATGAAGGACATCTGGTAGCTATGACCGGTGATGGCACAAATGATGCTCCTGCACTGGCACAATCCGATGTTGGACTTGCTATGAATACCGGCACCCAGGCTGCAAAAGAAGCAGGTAATATGGTTGATCTTGACAGCAATCCTACAAAACTTCTTGAGGTAGTGGAAGTAGGTAAACAATTGCTCATTACCAGGGGTGCCCTGACTACTTTCAGCGTTGCAAACGATATAGCCAAATATTTTGCAATAATACCTGCAATTTTCATGGTTGCTTTTCCGGAACTGTCTGTCTTAAATATAATGAAGCTTTCCAGCCCTCAGAGCGCAGTACTTTCAGCCGTTATATTCAATGCTTTGATAATCATAATACTCATACCACTGGCGTTAAGGGGAGTCAGGTTCAAGCCGGGAAGTGCAAATGAGATAATCAGAAAAAATATACTCATTTATGGTCTGGGAGGAATAGTTGCTCCATTTATCGGGATAAAACTGATAGACCTGTTGTTTAGATTGATCGGTTTTTAAACAGGAGAAAATAACAAAAATGCTTAAAACGATAGCAAGATCTTTATTAATTTTGATTATCCTGATTATTATCACAGGAATTGCTTATCCTTTGCTTATTACAGGGATTTCAAAAATTGCTTTCCACAATAAGTCCTCCGGTTCCCTTATTTATAATGACGGAAAGCTCATAGGTTCAGGGTTGGTAGGCCAGGATTTTAAGGGAGAGGGATACTTTCATCCAAGGCCCTCGTTTGCAGGCCAGCAGGGTTATGATGCTCTGAGATCCCAGGGCTCCAATTATGCTGCCTCAAATGAAAAATTCCTGGCAATGGTTCGTATCAGGGTTGACAATTTCAGAAAAGAAAATCAAGTAGATTCAAATGCTGCAATTCCGGCAGACATAGTCACAGCATCTGGAAGCGGGCTTGATCCGCATATTTCAATAGAAAGTGCGCTTCTTCAGGTATCAAGGATTGCCAGTGCAAGAAATATATCACCTGAAACTCTCCGTTTGCTGGTCATTGAAAACGGAGGCAGGCAGTACGGTTTTATTGGTGAGCCTGTTGTAAATGTACTTAAGCTCAACCTGCTTTTGGATAATATGAAATAGAAAATATTTAAAACAGTACACGACCTTGAGATAAAGTAAAAAATCAGGTATATAATGTTGATTATTAAATTAAAAAAGGCAAATAAATTTTTCTTTATAATTAAAACCTTAAAAGTAAGAGATAAAAAAACTCATGGATGAAGAGATAAGACCGGATCCGGACAGTCTGCTTAAACAAGCAAACAAGATAAATAAGGGAAAGCTTACGGTATTTTTGGGTGCTGCTGCAGGTGTTGGAAAGACTTTTGCCATGCTCAGTGCTGCAAAAGAAAAGATGAAAGAAGGAAAAAGAGTTTTAATCGGCTGGGTGGACACCCATCACAGGAAAGAAACAGATGAAATCCTGGAAGGTATTCCCCGTCAGGATCCTTTAAAGATAAATTATAAAGGGAGAGATTATTATGAACCTGATATTGATGCTCTTATTAAGATAAAACCCGATATTGTACTTATAGACGAATTTGCACACAGCAATATTTATGGAAGCAAGAATATAAAAAGGTATTTCGATGTGGGGGAACTCCTGGACAGTGGCATAGGTGTTTATACCACTTTAAATATCCAGCACCTGGAAAGCCTCAATGATGTTGTATCACAGATAACAGAAATTTTTGTAAAAGAGACAGTTCCTGATAAGTTGCTGGAAAATGCTGAAATTCATCTTATTGATATTGATGCAGATGGTTTAATACAGAGGCTCAAGGATGGGAAGATCTATATTCCTACTCAGGCTGAAGAAGCTATAAAAAAATTTTTCAGACCAGGAAATATCAATGCACTCAGGGAGATATCCTTAAGATATACAGCAGATAACGTAGATGTCCATCTGCAGGATTATATGAAATCAAGAGGTATAAAAGGCCCCTGGAGGACGGGTGAAAAAGTAATGGTCTGCATAAGCAAAAACAGTCAGGCTATAAATCTTATAAGAATCGGCAAAAGAATGGCAGCCAGTTTAAACGCAGAATTTATTGTAGTAAATGTAAGTACTCCCTGGGAACATGAACTTTCTCCCCAGGCTCAAAATAATTTCCTGGGAAACCTGAAGCTTGCAGAATCACTTGGAGCTGAAATAATTTCACTTTCCGGTGTGACAGTTGCAGATGAGATAATAAACCTGGCAAAAAAAAGAAATATTACCCAGCTTATAATAGGAAAACCCTTGAAACCAAGGCCTATCGAATGGTTCCAGGAACCTGTTGTAGACAAGATAATGAGGCAAAGCGAAGGAATAAGAATACATGTCATTCCTACGGGTGTAAAAAAGCCTGCTTATAAAGAAAAGGAGAGAAAAAGAAATTATCGGGATCTCCTGCTGCCAGTTATTGTGGGTTTTGGGCTTATACTGATATTTTACCTGCTATCTTTCTATTTTGAGTCCTTTATTGGTATTTTTAACATCACACTTCTTTTTGCAATCCCTGCAGTTATCGTTGCACTTTTCGGAAATTATATTGTTACGGCTATAGTAGCTGTGGCAAGTTTTATAACATTTGATTTTTTCTTTATACCTCCCAAAAACTTACTGGTGATAGGAGACCTCAGGTATATCCCGAGTTTTTTTATTTATCTTATTCTTGCCTTGCTTATATGTTATTTAAACAGAAAGGTAAAGTTTCAGATAAGATTTATTAAAAAAAGGGAAGAGCAGTTATCCATTCTGTATTCATTAAGTAGAAAGATATCTGCAAAAACAGATTTGCAGGATGTAATAGAAAATGTAAAGGAAAAGATAGAAAAGCTTATTGAATGTAGAGTGATTTTCCTTTTAAAGACCAGCAATGGCAAGCTGGAGATCCAGGAGCATTTACTTGATGAAGAACTGAAAATAAAGCTAAGCAATGAAAAAGAAAAAGCTATTGCAGAATGGGTGCTTGCCAATGGACAAATTGCAGGAAAAGGTACAGATTATTTGAATAGCAGCAGACTTATCTATTTCCCTTTAAAGACCCAGGGCGAGATTATCGGTGTGACTGGTATTTTATTAAATAAAGAGAAGGCACTGCTTACAACCGATCAGCAAAAATTAATTGAATCAATATTCGGGCTTTTTGCTTCAGTAGTCTACAGGATAAATATAAACCGTAAATTGAATGAAGCCAAGGTTATGGAAGAATCACAAAAATTATATAATGCTTTGTTCAATTCCATCTCACATGACCTGAGAACTCCTCTTACTTCCATTATAGGTTCTTCTGGAATTATTGAAAAAGAAGGTGCTATGTTGAGTGAAGAAGATAAGACAGAACTTGTAAAAAATATAAACAGAAGTGCTCTGAGGATGTTGAAAATAGTAAATAATCTTCTGGATATGGCAAGGATAGAAAGCGAAAAAATAAATCTGAAATATGAATGGTGTGATATTGAGGATATTGTCGGGGTTGCAGTAAAGCAGGTTGAGAATATAGAAGAAAGAAAACTGGAAATAAAAATAGGTAAAAATGTTCCCCTTATTTGGGTCGATTTTTCACTCATGGAACTTGTTTTTGTCAACCTTTTGGATAATGCAGTAAAATATTCAAAACCTGATAGTAAGATAACAGTCGATGTAAGCAATGAATCAGGAGAACTTTTTATAAAGGTAAGCGATGAAGGCACTGGTATCCCGGAAGAGGAATTGTCAAGGATATTCGAGAAATTTTACAGGAGAAATATTGCTGACAATATCCAGGGTACGGGACTGGGTCTCCCAATATCAAAATCGATAATAGAATTGCACAATGGAAAAATATGGGCAGACAGAAACTCAAAAAATGGATTGATCATCAAAATACTGCTGCCCTTGCATGAGCAGCCTGCATTAAAAAGTAAAGAGACTGAAAATGAATGAATAATGACAAGGAAAATATTTTAATCATTGATGATGAAAAAGAAATAAGGAAACTTCTTCATATAGTCCTTTCCACAAATGGTTATAAAGTAGAAGAATCTGAAAACGGCAATAATGGTATTGCACGTGCAGCCTTTCTGAAGCCCAACCTCATACTACTTGATTTAAGCCTTCCCGATATTGACGGGCTGAAAGTATTAAAGCGTATAAGGGAATTTTCAAAGAACCCTATAATAATCCTTTCGGTGCGGGAACAGGAAAGCAGTAAAATAACTGCTCTGGACAGTGGTGCGGATGATTATGTGACCAAACCTTTCAGTCCGGGAGAGTTGCTTGCCAGAATAAGGGCAGCTATAAGGCATTCAAAAAAAGAGGTTAACGAGCCAGTGATTATCTTTGAAGGTTTAAATGTCGACCTGTTAAAAAGAGTTGTAAAAGTAGGAAAAGAAGATGTAAAACTTTCTCCTATAGAATATGAGATCTTAAAGATACTTGCCCAGAACAAGGATAAGATAGTTACCCAAAAGTACCTGCTGGAAAAGGTCTGGGGCCCAACATTCATAAATGAATCTCATTATTTACGGATTTATATAAGTCAGATAAGAAAAAAAATTGAAAAAAACTCTTCCCGACCTGAACACCTACTGACTGAACCGGGAATAGGCTATAGACTGGTTTAAAAAAACCAGCCAGATCCTATTCTTAAGATATTTAAAATATAATTTTTAGGTTAATAAGTTCTTTAAAAAAAGGTTCAAAATTTCACCGTCACAGGCATATAATAAATAGTGAGTAGCATGGTAGGGTAAATAAATTATCTTAAAAACTCAATTCAGGTATAAAAATAACCTTGTCTGAGCTTGCAATTCTGGTTCTAACTTCGTTTGCTATGGCCAGCCATTTCGGTATGTATGTCACTTACAGGTACTTTTCACAAAGTTAAAAGTATTTAATAAATTACATTTGAATATACCATAAATTATGGTAATATAAACATAAAATATGGTAAAGGAGTTAAAATATGCTGGAGCCTGTATTTGGTAATGTCACTGTTGAAAAAATTTTATTTGCCCTTGAGGTTTATGGACAGGCATATCCTGCAGGACTTGCAAAACTGTTTGGCATACCTGTAAATGGAATCCAACAGCAGCTTAAGCGTCTTGAGGATGGAGGGGTTGTAGTTAGTTTAATAGTTGGCAGAACAAGACTTTATCAGTTTAATCTAAGATACGCCTTTTTAAAAGAATTAAAAGCATTAATTCAAAGAGCAATGGAATATCTGCCTGAAAAAGAAATTCAGAAGTATTACAGAAATAGGACAAGACCAAGAAGGACAGGTAAACCATTATGATTGCCGATTGGCAAAAAATAGGGATAAAAAAACTGGCAGCAATAATATCAGACCATTTGCAAAAAAATGGTATTGAAGTTGTTCTTGTTGGTGGAGCTTGCGTATCACTTTATTCAAATAATAAGTACACTTCATATGATATTGATCTTATTACTGATAGTCCTATTAAAAAAATAATTCCGATACTTGAACAGTTGGGATTTAAAAATACAGGAAGCCGTTTATTTGAAAACCCTAAGTGTAAATTCTTAATTGATTTTCCAGCACCTCCTGTATCAATTGGAGATGAACCATTATCTGAGTTTAATTATTTAAAGACACGTTTTGGTACAATATGCTTGTTAACCCCAACAGATTGTGTTAAAGACAGGCTGGCTGCCTACTTTTTCTGGAACGACCTGCAATCTTTGGACCAGGCAGTTATGGTAGCAAAAAGAAACAAAATTTATCTATCCGAAATAAAAAAATGGGCCAAAAATCAAGGTGAGTTGGAAAAATATAATGTCTTTATTAAAAAAATAAATTAAGAGCTTTTATATTGTCATTTAAGTATTTTGAGAGTGTTGTGATAAACTTTAGAGAATTATTACTGGCATAAAAATAATCTTTTCTGAGCTTGCAATCCTGGTTCTAACTTCGTTCGCTATGGCCAGCCATTTCGGTATGTATGTCTCACAAATCTGATTATTCTTTAGTTATATAAACCAGAGTTTATTGGTTTATTAATACCTTGTCTTTTTCAACGAGTTTTCCTGATATATATCTGTGAATAAGACTTGCTATTAATGTCTGATATGGAATGCCTTCTTCTAAAGCTCTTCTTTGAATATATTCAAGATCTCTTTGAGATATGCGAATATTTATTCTTTTATTTTTAAGAAATGTTGCCTTGGCATATGCTGTATGTTTTTCTATTTCTTTTTCCATATCAGATATTTCAACATACTCATCATTTTCATAGTCGTTTAATATTTCTTTTTCTTCACTATCCAATTTATATTTCATTATTTGCCTCCAGATATTTTTTTGTAGCCTTTCTGCTTGGAATAATTGTTTTTAAGAATATTTCTCTTTCAGTTTCAACAAAGGGCACCAGATATATATAATTATTTATTTCCACCACATATATTTTTTGACCAGGATATTCAGCCTGATTTTTATTTTTTAATATGGCGCATAACTTTTCGTTTTCTATATAATAAATAACATCTTCAAAAGATATGCCTCTTTCCTTTTTAAGCTTTTCATTTTTATCATTATTCCAAGAATAATATTTCATGTATGAAATATAGTGCAATGTGTGCTTTTTGTCAACTTACATGTTATGCCAGGACAGGTATGAATAAGTCATCTTTCGTATCCATAATCCTGGTTCTAACTTCGTTCACTCTGGGCAGCCACTGAATATTTATTGTGTTTTGAAAAACTATTGAAAAAAAATTAAATATAATAATAATTAGAAGTTAGAATGGATGATAACCAATATAAAAAAGAGTGGGAAAAGTTAGGTTCCATCGAAATTAAAATGGTTCAAAAAGATGGAAATTGCCCCCATGCACTAAACGATAAATTCTTCTATAAAAATCCTTATACAAAACCCGAAAATGTATGTAATGCTCTTTTGCATGTTATGGATCTATATACATGGAGAGTTGCCTTGGGGTTTCCCTCATGGGAAAAAGATGATAGAAATATTTATAGGATACACTGTCCTTCGAAAAAGGGTACTGTCTGGGAAATGAGGAAAATTAATAAAGATCAATAAAGTTATAATTAAATCCTGCATAGTTTAAATTATTTAGTTTTACAAAATAAATCTCTTATATTGTTTAATTGCTTTAAAAATTGTTTCGAAATTTAACTACTTGGCTAGCCATTTCGGTATGTATGGAACTCCACCAAAGGAACTCCGGAACTCCACCAAATAACGGCAATCTGCTTGTTTATTTACCTATGAATAGATCTATATAATTTTTATACCAGAATTGACGTCCATACTCTATTTTTTTATCAATCTGTTTTAATATTTTCAGTTCAGCCATTTTTTTTGTAAGCTCGTTTGCCTGGGGGCGTGAAAGTCCGGTCCATTCCTCTATTTTTTTTACAGTGACAATTGGTAAATTATATAATTTTTCAAGAACAAGAATTGCTTTCTTTGCTCTCTTGCCAAGTGTTTGAATTTTTAATAGATCACTTACCCTTAAAGAATTTATTTTCTTTGATATATCAATAGCCTCTTCTGCTATAACAGCCACCCCATCAAGAAAAAAATTCAGCCAGGAATCTATATCACATTTTTCACTGTGATATCCTGCTAAGTTGTTATAATACTGCTTGCGATTCTTTAAAAAATAATCTGAAAGGTATAATACCGGTCTTTCAAGAATTCCTAACTTACAAAGATAAAATGTAGTCAGCAGTCTTCTAAGCTTGCAATAGCAGTTCTAACATCGTTCGCTACAGCCAGCCAGACTTAAAAGCTAAATAATTTTAAATGCTGCAATAACTTCTGAAAAAAGTGCTATTGATTGTTAATAGGGATTCTAATACTATATTTTTAACTATGGATTTAAATAAAATAATTAGCAAAACAAAAACTCCAATAACGATCAAGACTTTGGAAAAAGATTTTTCTAATATCGGCTTGCGTGATGGTATGACCATATTATTGCATTCCTCACTTAGTTCAATAGGCTGGGTTTGTGGAGGTGCAGTTGCAGTTATTTTAGCATTGGAGAATGTATTAGGACCGGAAGGTACTCTTGTTATGCCGGCCCACTCCGGGGATCTTTCTGACCCGAGCATATGGGAAAATCCTCCTGTGCACAAATCCTGGTGGAAAATAATAAAAGAGGCAATGCCCCCTTATGATTGCGAACTTACACCAACCAAGGGAATCGGAGTAATTCCTGAAGTTTTCAGGAAGCAAAAAGGTGTCTTAAGAAGTAATCATCCACAAGTATCATTTACCGCCAAAGGCAAAAATGCCAAATTTATTATATCTGAGCATAATTTGAATTTTGGATGTGGAGAGTGTTCTCCTTTAAAAAAGATTTATGATATTGATGGATATGTGCTGCTGCTTGGAGTAGATCATTTAAGCAATACTTCAATCCATCTTGCAGAAGCATTAGCAGATTATTCCGGGAAGGAAATAATTTCAACTGGCGCTCCACTCTTTTATGATAAAAAGAGAAAATGGGTGGAGTTTAAGGATTATAAGGATTTTACCAGAGATTTTGTAAAACTTGGTAGAGACTTTGTTAAAGCCAAACACAACTATATCAATATTGGTAATATCGGAAATGCAAAATCACAATTCTTTAAGCAGAGGGACCTTGTGGATTTTGCTGTCGGCTGGCTAGAGAAAAACAAGTAAAAATATTAAAGAATCTATAGACATAAAATTTTTTAAAATTGCTGTTTCCGTTAAAAATTGTTTCGAAATTTCACTATCGGGTGAAGCCACTTTAAGACGTTTATCTCATATAAATTTTAATAATATCTATTCAATTAATACAAATAGTTGCATAAAAGTTTTTGCAACATCAGTAACGGCAAGTGACTGCATAATTCGTGGATTTAAAATAATTTATGGAACCAAAAGGTCTTATTTCAAACATATATTAAAAAAAAAGCATTGAGTATTTTTATTACGGTAAAAAATTGAGTTGAATCTTGCTCTGGAAGAAGTATTTTGTTTAAAATTGAAAAAGGACAAACAATAAGATTTTAGATAAGACTTTTTAATTTTTCAAGGCACTTTTCCAGGTCTATCCCGGTTCCCATAACTTTTTCCCAGATGTCTCCTGTGCGGCCAAGTCTGCGAAAGATATTTTTCATATTAAAATCAGCAGGCTGGAAGTGTTTATCAAGTTCTTTCCATTGAAGAGGAGTTGAAACAGGAGCACCCTTCCTTGGCCGGATGCAGTAAGGAGCAGCTACCGTTTGTCCTATCCTGTTCTGGTAACAAT
>JAMCQQ010000260.1 GCA_023379515.1 Actinomycetota bacterium | reverse complement strand
AAGTAATTTAGAAAACAGAGTAAAAACAGACAATCCCCTTAATTCTGCGAAAATCTTTTATGTGCGGTATCTTTGGATATATAGGGCGTAAAAACGCGGCGGAAATGATACTTCAAGGTTTAAAAAGGCTTGAATATCGCGGCTATGATTCCTGGGGAATTGCAGTTTCGGCAGAATCCATAAAACTTGTTAAAAAGGTTGGAGCAATCGGAGACCTAAAAACTATTGATCTTCCGCAGGCAAATATTGGCATTGGCCATACAAGGTGGGCAACTAATGGCGGTGTCAATGAAATAAACGCTCATCCGCATTTTTCTACAGATAAAAGTTTTGTTTTGGCTCAAAACGGAATTGTTGAAAATTTCCAGTCTCTTAAAGAAAGTCTCAAAAAGAAAGGATATAAGTTTGTTTCTGAAACAGATACAGAGGTAATTGTCCGGCTAATAGAGGATAAGCTTAAGAAGGAAAAAAATCTTCTCAAAGCAGTCAGAAGTGCATTTTTAGAGCTTGAAGGACGAAATACAATAATTCTTCTGACCGGCAAAAATGAGATTATTGCAGCAAGAAATGGTTCGCCTTTGGTAATTGGGCTGAATAAAAAAACAAATGAACTTTTTTTCTCGTCTGATACTCTATCCTTTGCTCCATATGCAGATAAAATTATTGTTGTAGACAACGGACAATTAATTAGCTATCTAAACGAAGAAATTTCTCTTTTTGATCTAAAAACCGATAAGAAGATTAAGTATAAACCGGAAAAGATAGGGATAAAAAGCGATAAGGTCGATAAGGAAGGTTACAGCCATTTTATGCTGAAAGAGATAAATGACAGCTCCTATGTCATAAAACAGCTGATTAACAAAGAGCTTAAATCATATTCTTCATTAGTCAGGGAAATTAAAAAGGCCAAAAATGTCTACACCATAGGATCTGGAACTGCAGGTATTGCAGCTTCACAGATTGCTTTTTATCTAAGAAGCATCGCAAAGATAAAGGCTTCAAACTTAATTGGCGCAGATGCTCAGGAATATTACAATCTTTTAACAAATAAGGATCTTATAATTTCTCCTTCCCAGAGTGGGGAGACAGCAGATGTTTTAGAGGTTTTGGAGATTGCTAAGAAAAAAAAAGTTAAAATCGCTTCTTTTGTAAATATGCAGGGTTCAACAATGTCCCGTATCTCTGATTTTCCTTTTATGTCTAATGCCGGACCTGAAATATGTGTTATGTCTACAAAAGTTTTTGTTTCTCAGTTGCCTGGGGTTATCTCCTGGCAAAAATCGCCCAAGGCAAAAAAGAAGACGGGGTAAAAAATCTTAAAGAGCTAGCTTCTCATATCGATAAATTTTTAAAAAGCAAAAACATAGTCTTGATTAAAAAGCTTGCAAAAATACTGGCTAGGAAAAAAGACATATTTTTACTGGGCAAGTACCAGAATTTCAATATCATTAATGAAGGAATGGTAAAAATTATTGAAGGATCATATAAACATGCACATGGATTGCCTGCAGGGGATCTTAAACATTATGCAATTACCTTAATAGAAAAAGGAGTTCCTGTGATTGCAGTAGTTTCGCAAGATATCGTCAAATCAGACGTTTTAAATGCAGTCAACGAGGTTAAAGCAAGAGGAGCAGCAGTTATTGGAATATCTCCTGAAAGATATAAAGGGTTTGAATACCATATAGAAGTGCCTGATACAGGAGAAACCAGTGCTATTATGAATATTATTCCTCTTCAGCTTCTAGCCTACTATTTGGCTGTAGAGTTAGGCAATAATGTTGATAAACCGCGTAATATTGCAAAAAGCGTTACTGTCAAATAGCGATATCTCTTTTAATAGCCACGAGGGGTTGACAAAAATCTTTTTAATTTGGTAGTATGCTTGTTACTTATGCTCATCAAGCCTCAGACCACTAATTTTGCCAAAATTCGCGTAATGGGAGTTGGTGGAGGTGGCAACAATGCCCTTAATTCAATGATTTCCCAAAGCCAAATTCAAGGGGTGGATTTTGTGGCTGTTAACACAGATGCTCAGGCGCTTCTACTTTGTCAGGCTCCGAATAAGCTTCAATTAGGAGAAAATTTAACAAAAGGGTTAGGGTCAGGAGGTAATCCGGATATCGGCCGTCAATCAGCAGAAGAATCAATCGAAAAGATAAAAGAAATGCTTGATGGATCGGATATGCTCTTTTTAACTGCCGGAATGGGTGGAGGAACAGGAACAGGAGCTGCTCCAATCATTGCAAATGCTGCCAAAGAACTGGGGATTTTGACTGTAGCAGTTGTTACAAAGCCTTTTGCGTTTGAAGGAACAAGAAGAATGATTCAGGCAGAGGATGGAGTAGAAGACTTAAAAGATAAGGTTGATACCTTAATTGTTATCCCTAATCAGAGAATTCTTGATGTGATTGATAAAAAATTGTCTCTTTTGGAAGCCTTTAAAGTTGCAGATTCAGTATTAACTCAAGGAGTTCAGGGTATTTCAGACCTTATTACTATGCCCGGCCTTATTAATGTTGATTTTGCTGATGTAAAAGCAATAATGTCTGAGGCAGGATCTTCTCTTATGGGGATAGGAACAGGTGTAGGGGAAAACAGAGCTCAGGCTGCTGCAAGAGCTGCAATTGCTTCTCCTCTTCTTGAAATATCTATGGAGGGGGCAAGAGGGGTTCTCTTTAATATTATTGGTGGTCCAGACCTTACAATGAGCGAAGTAGACGAAGCTGCAAAAATTATTTCATCTGCAGCAGATCCTGATGCAAACATAATATTTGGAGCAACAATTGATCAGACAATGCATGATCAGATGAAGATTACTGTTGTTGCAACAGGCTTTGATCAAGCAAGACAAACACTAAAAGAGTTTGTAACTCCTTTGAGACAACCTACGAATCTCATTAATGAAGTGCAAGAGAGTCCAAAAAACGTCGAACCGCCTGCTCAAAATGTAGAAGAAGAGGATTCAACCTGGGATATTCCCGCATTCTTAAGGCAGAAGAATTAGCTTTCGAGCTTCACAATATATTTATCAAAAAGTTTCATATTTTCTTTCAAAACAGAATCTCTTTCCTTAGGATCTGACTCTGCTACTAAGAGTGCAATTTTGTAAAGAGATAGAGGTGGTATCTCAAGCCATTTATTGTTAAGCATCAAAAATATTAGCAATGCCATCACCGCAATTCTTTTATTTCCATTCCTAAATGGATGATTTTTAATTAGCGAATAAAATAATACGGAAGCTTGTTCTGTTAGAGATGAACCAAGAAGTTCATAACTTTGTCTAGGGGAAGCAAGTGAAGATTCTAATAACGGTTTATCTCTTGTGGAATAATCAGGAATTGGTTCGTTAAATTCCATCAATTTTTTGGCAAGATTAAAACAAATGAACTCAAAATCTTCCGTGTTGACCCACCTATACCGAGGCGAGCTTTCTGAAGGTTTGCTCATATTGTTTTAATCCCTTATTAATAGCCTTCTTAATAACTTTTGCTTTTTTTGGGTTTTTTTGTTCATAGTTTTTTATTTGTAGTCCAGTCATATAATGATTATATCATAAAGATGTAATCATTCCCTGCTTCAAGATAAATTCTCTCTTAATCTTCTTAAGTCTCATAGTTGATTTATGATTTACTTTTTTATATACTACACCTCTCATGACAACAGAAGCATATAGAGCACAATATAGAGAGAGATTGAGCGTAGGTCAAGTCGTTTATACACCTTTTCCAAAATATGGGCATCATAATCTGCAGCAGTTTGACTTAACAAAATTAAGTCTCAATAAAGGAACAGTTTCCGAAGTTGGAAATAAACATTATCCTCCTATCACGTATTGGGAAAATCCTAATGTAGATCCAAAAGGATTAGGACTAACAGTCTCTATGTCTCCGAGATTTGTATTTACCGAAGCAGAAGTAAGAGATATTTTAAAAATAGACCCAGAAATAAAAGTTGATTTTTTGCTAGATGACCCAGCTACTAGCAGAAAAGCGGCATTGCAACTTTTAGGTGTAATTGTAGAAAGAATGGGTGACGATTTAGAAAGAAAACCACTAGACCCAGAATATTGATTTAACCTTTCTCCTTTAAAAATCTATATTCCAATTAGGCGTTTTTAGTTACCTAAAAAATATTCCAGTATCGATATCTTTTTCAAAAGGCATTTGTATTTCTTCTTCTGTCAGCTCATATTTTAAAATTTTAAATCCAGCAGATAAGGTAGTTATTTCAATTGGTTCTTTTGTAATTTTAAGCTTGTTTCTTATCCACCAGTTTTCCAGCATATAAGGGTTATCAGGCGGAGGAGGTTCAACAATCAGAAAGGTAATTGGCTTTTTTTTAAGAAGTTCGGCATTTTTATCTGACAGTTTTGACTGATAAAGTAATGCATATTTTTCCTGATAGGCCAAAGAGTCAGGTGAATAGATAAAATAGCCGAAATCCTTTTCCTTCTCGGAGAATAATTTTTTTGCAACCTCAGAATGCAGTTTCCAGGATTCTCTATTATTTCCAAAAAACCCTTCCGAGTTTTTTACATACAAATAGTTACTTCTTAAATTCCAGACAACAATAATAATTAAAAATAAATAGGCGATTTTTTTGTACTTTGTATTTACGAGCGATGAAGTAATTAAAAATACTAGAGGAATAAAGGGAATATAATATTGAAGGAGGACTGGACCACCTCTATTTATCAGAGTAGTTATAAAATATCCTAAATAAAAATACAAAAATAGAGAATAATTAATTGTATTTTTTTTCTTTTTAAGTTCCAAAATTATCAAGGTTATGGTTAAAATGAATGCAAAAGTATTTAAGTAAAAAGTATCATGCAAAAAGAGGGAAAAGGCATTCCCTGACATGATTTTCAGCCTGTCAAAAACAAGCGAGAGAAAGTTTGTGTATATGGGGTTAGTCTTACTGAATAAAACAAATTTCACCGCTGCATTAAAAAGAAGGAAATTGTGCCTTAAGTCAAATATTATAAAAGTAGAAAGGGGAATAATTATTGTCAAAAAGGCAGAGAAATGAATCCACAATTTATTTTTAAGTATGAAATATAAAAGAAGGAGAAAAGTGAGAATACCTAGAGGAATTCCTACAGCAATTTGAAACTGCGTTATTATTCCCAAGAGAAATATGGAAATAAGAAGATTAAGTATCTTTTTTGTTTTTAAATAGGAAACCAAAAAGAAAAAGAAAAATGGCATGGTAAAAAAAGCTCCATGGGGATTGTTTAATCCTTTGGTTTGTTCCACTAAAAATCCTGATAATAAAGCTATGTAAAAATATGCAGGTATTGTTCCGAAAAGTTTTTTTGAAACAATAAAAGAAAAGAATAAAAAAACAATAATCAATAATACCCAGAAAAGTTCAACTCCCAGAGGATTTCCTCCTGAAAGAAGAAATGCAGGAAGATTTAAATAGATCCAAAGAGGTCCATGAAATAGTCCGCCGACACTTGACCTCGGACCAATAAGTACCAATTTCTTTCCTGCTGCTTCCTGAAAAAGAAGAAAATCCCGGGCAATATCAGTGTAAAAGAGAAGATCACCGTTTATTAAAAACCAGCTTAAAAATATAATGTTGACAGCTGTTGTTGCAAAAAGAAAGATAATTAAATATCTCTTCACTAAAGTTATTATATTACACTTAAAGGAGAATAAAAAAGTTATTGACAAGTTTCATTCTTTCTTATATCATCCGAATTGGCAAGAGAAATGGCAGAACATCTTAAAAAAGGCTTTATTCCGGTAGAATTAGTTTCGCGTCAAAGCGGAGGAGCTCCTCTTGATTACAAAGAAACTAGAAGATTAGTAGTTATACCCGGTTACGTTGACACTAGGCCTCATACACCTGAACATCAATTTGTCCAAAAACAAGGTGATGCAGGAATTACAAGAAGACCTCATGCTAATTTTGTAGGAACAGATAGACGGATCCCTTTAAGATATAGGACTTTTAGAGAAAGTTCTGAAAAAGCAGCCATGAATGATGGTTTTGACGATTCTTACGTGAATCCAGTACTGGGGACTTCAGATTTTCTTGCAGAAGCAGACAGAGTTGTATATGCTGATGATGAAGGACAGCAACCATTTTCCTCAGATAGACTAAAAGTTTTATCGGGTTTAAGAAAAGAACACAAAAAAGAAACTCCAACGCAGCTTCCGTATGCTCATGTTGTTCAGGACCATGAAGCTGTAGCTTTAGCGATGGTTTTAAATGAGTTAGGACTGCCATTTAATATTGCAGCAAGTCCCGGAGAATCAATTCCAGGAAACGGATACAGAGTACCGACACATTCCGTTATGCTCGAATACAGTGTAGGACCATATGAACTTAGTGATATTTATGATGCCGCAAAGGACTTAACTTATTGAGACCTCAAATTTGCTTTAGATACTCCTTTTTACTATAATCCTGTTTATGGCAGTAGAGAGACAAGAACAAATAGGTATAGTTCAAAGATCAATTGATCCATTTCGCCCTGGAAATGAAAGAATTCTTGCATTAGGAATTTATAATATAGGGCTTCAAATGAGTGATCCTTCATTAGAGCAAGTAAAGTCGGCAGTTAAAGTTTTGGCAACGATGCCCCCTGAAAATAGAAAAAAACTTGCGAAATTACTCAATGAAACGGATTCACTTTTTAAAGCCGGCGGAATCACTGTTGAAGATCCAGAGGCTTTATATGAAGGATTATTTGATTTTAAGCACTTAATTGATAAAGTTAGTGATACTTATGGAGAAACTAAAACTTCCGGTTTTTCTGATCGAAAAAAAGTAGCTGAAAGTTTTTTTAATAAAATTAGGCTAAAAAAAGCAGATATCGAGATGTGGGAAAGTAGAGAAGTAGTCAAACAGGAAAAAGATCTGCAAAAAAGATATGAATTAGCACAAGTATTAAAAGAAAAAGTTTTTGGTTTTGTAAAAGAATTTGATATCTCATTTTACGATAGAGATCAAAAGGAGATTGACCCAACCTGGGAAAATTTAGCCCATATTCGCTGGTCTGCTAGTCATGAAAAAGACGGATGGATTACCTATGGTTCTTTTGGCATTAACTTCGCGGTAGAATTGATAGATGCGGTTTTTGCTCGTCATGAACTTGAAAAGGAGTTACCAAAACTGCCAACAATAGATAGGGAAAGATTAGAACATCTGCGCCTTAAGTTCGGAGCAAAAGCTGCTAACCTAATTATGCTTTCTGAATTGGTAGGGCAAATAAATGAAGCTTCTTTAAAAGTTCCTGAGTTTATAGTTATGCCTGCAGATTTATATTTAAAATGGAAACAAGGATCTCTGAGCGATGATGAACTACGTTATTATTTTGATTGGTCGAAAGGACTGGTTGAGTATGATGATAACCTCGAGGCTGAGAGATGTTCTGACATTATGGTTAGAAGTAGTGCGGTTTTTTCAGAAGATGGCGATAAAGTTACCGGAGCTGGAATTTATGACTCAACTGAGTTATCAGGATATAGCACTTTTGAAGAATTCAAAGAAGCTGTTGTAGGTGTATATCAATCAACAGAAGCCTCAAAAGCTCAAGCATATAGAAGACAAAATGGTATTTTACAAGAAGAGCAAATGGGAATTATTATTCAAAGATACATAAGTTCCGATTACCACTATTCAGGTTGGGATAGCAAGGGATGCCTTAACTCAACTCTTGCCGGTGTACCCGAACTAATGGAAGTTACAACCGGAACCAGTAGAAACCTTCTTAACCGTCAGCAACTGAATTTTTTTCTTGGCAGTTATCCGGATAGAAGTAAGTACTTCATGGATGATGTTTATCATTTTCCACCTGATATATATAAAGTTCGTGCTGAAATGCCTATGGCAGTCGGACAGCTTGCTTTAATCTTAGAAAGGATTTGGGGAAGTAGATTACAAATAGAGTTTATTGAAAAGGGTCTAGAAATGAACCTTCTTCAAGTAAGGAAACTTCCTGAAGATACCTTTGCAGGAAAAGAAACAGTCACTTTTCCAAATGAAAAACCCATTTTTTCCGGTGCTTCTATTGGGATAGGAGATGAAACGCTCGATATATTGGAAGGAGGATACGATAGTTATAAACCAGGTGCAGTTTTATTATCGTCAAATGAATTTTGGACTATTTATGGAGATGATGATTCTCTTCCCCGTGAAGGAGCCGTAATAATTGCTTCAAATCATGGGAGAGCATGGGCATATCCAAACTTTATGTATGGAGAAGGGATTAATTTGTGTTTACCCGGATCCTAATAGTCAGCAACTATTTTTCAATTACGATGAATTATCATGCAGGAAAATTAGAGTGGTTTCCAATGGCAAGGAAGGAAGAGTTTATCCAATTGAGGATGATTCTGAGACTTCTGATAAAATAGGATAATGATAGGAAAGCCTTATCCAAAACTTCCCAAAGCAAAACTTATATCTTCTTTTTCATCAGCATATTCTAGCGTTACCTGTTATGGAGCTATTGAAGCATACAGAAAAATTGAAGAACTTTATTCAAGCTACCAAGGTAATCCGCCTAAGGAGATAACTGACGGATGGAAGCCCTTAATAGACGGAGCAGCTGTTTTAGGGATGGGGGATATTTTAGAAAAAATTAATTATAAAACAATAAGCGT
>JAMCQQ010000259.1 GCA_023379515.1 Actinomycetota bacterium | reverse complement strand
TAACCTGTGAATTTTCCCGCCATGCATCGTTATAAAGCTCTGAAAAAACTAATATAAAAGGGGAGGAATTTCTTATATGGATTATATACTTTGCGGGATTAATTTTTTTATATGACAAGTCTATATTGCCCACAGACTCCAAAGAAGGAATATTATCTATATCTGATAACACCTCACCCTGATTAACATCTATATTTAATAATTCTGATACCTGTTGCTTGCCTGAGCTTTGAACAATTTTTGTGGCTGGATAAAAAGTACGATCTTGCCATTTTAAGTTTTCCCAAAATTTCAATTGTCCAAAAGTTGCTACCCTCTTTATATCATTATTTTTTTCTCTGTCAGCAAAATTATTATCTATAACAGCAGGATTCTCCATTTTTCTCTGTTCATAATTAATATCATAACGGGTGAAAAAAAATCTGGCATTTAAAACATTTGCTAGTCTTAAGAAATTATCTTGAGATAATAAAGTTTTCTGTATATATGGAACCAGATCATGATAATAGGGAACTGCTGTATTATGAAGTATACCCGGAGTAGAAAATAGGGCAGAGGACAATTCAACACCCGAATAACCTTTTTCCCAATTATAGGTAATACCTTCATCTCCTAATGGAAATCCGATAAAGCGGAAATTTTCTCCCTGACTGCTAAGCCATTGATCGGCTGATTGATAATATTCCGGAACCTGCACCTTATATCCTATTTGAGGATTATTGGCAGGTGGTTCTGGTGAAGTAAATACCAATCTGGTATAGAATGGAAATCCCCAGACAACTGCAATAAACCCTAAGAATATAAAATATAGAATTTGTCTAAACTTAGGAAATTGTTGAGATAGACTAAATATACTGTAACCAATTATTAATGAGGATAATAAAGATAAGATGAAGGAAGCCTTTTCAAATGGGTTACGGAAAACCTGGAAAATAGGCACGTTAGCAAAGATAAATTGATAAATTTCCCCAAAAGGAGGATTTGTTCCTTTTGCCAAATATATACTTAAAAAAAATAATCCCCCTAAAATCAGCACTGAGCTGTTTTTAATACCCTTAATAATAGAATAAAGTATCGTCCCCCCGATTAAAAACTGTGCCAGCATAAATGGAGGCAGATGAAATACCTTAACCCAGGAAAGAGAATTTTCATTTAAGAACGAAGAATTAGTTAGCCTGAAGATATCCGATAAATTTCCCATCTTCTTGCTTAAAGCATCTAAAGTGCCTAAACTACCGGCTACATCAAAGTTAAGAACTGATGAATTAATATTATTGAATATGTTAAGACTTGCTAACTGACTTATCCACCAAAAATTAGTTAGAGTAAATAAAAACAGACAAAGCAGAAAATATTTTATATAAAACAACTTCCCTGGTAATTGCCAATGTGTTAAAAGAAACAATATAGTAATAAAAAAGAAAAATATCCATAACAAAATATCAAATGCCAGGTAAGTAAAAGCGAAACTATAAAGAGGTAATATTAGGATTAAAATAAAACTCCAGATATAATTCTTTTTTTGCATTCCTCTGATAAAAAAGAAAGAAACAATTGGTAACAGCCCAAATGAAAAAATATAATCAGATAGGAATCTATTCCAAACATTCACTAAAGAAAGAGGATTAAACCAGTAGAACAAAACAGAAAGTAGTATATATTTTATTGGTAAATTAGGAAAAAACTCCTTTACCAACAAATAAATACCTATCCCTGCACTGATGAGAATAAACCAAAAAACAAGGGCCTGGATTAAAAAGTTAGCTAAACCTAGACGCTGCAAAAAGACAAGAATCTCATAAGTAGGTCTTGCTGCCGTTAACCCTATAGTCACTCTTCCGAGTCCTGGATGCTCCATCCAGGCAAATTGAGATTCAGGCAAAAAATGGGAAATATCGTAAAAGAGAAGGCTATCTTCAGCAGTTCCCATAATATAACCATCCCTAAACCATATTAAAATTAAAATTGCAGCAGCTCCCAGTATGAAAATAATAATCTTCTTCATTAATGTTTACTCATTAATATATCACTTATTGTAACTAATATTTGATAGTATTTTCTCAACCATATCTAGTATTTTTAAAGTATTAATATTCTCATCTACATCAGGTATTGGCCAATAAGAATTGTTTCTCCCCAACAAATAATCATTAATTACTTTTACTTCTAAAGCTATTGTATAAGTTTTGGTATTTGGTAACTGAATAGATTGAGGTATTCTATCCCCTTTCTTGTAGATTAAAAGTTTATCGATTTTATTATGAGATACTAGTTTTCCTTTATCTCCAAAAACTTTTAAATCTGATCCACTTCTAATTTGAGAAGAACTAGCGTCTAATCTGATTTTTGCCAAAAGACCAGAAGAAAATTTTAATATCACTTGATATGCCTTAGGGTTACTATTTGTTGCAGATGCACAAACACTTATTACAGGTTCACCCGCTATCCAGCAAGCAAGATCAACTGCATGTGATCCTCCGATATAAAGAAAATCTTGATTTCTTCTTGCAGGTTTTCTTTGTTGATACTCATTTACATCATGCAGATAAGTTGTTTCAATCCTGGTAATAGCGCCAAGATCACCAGCTAAAACTTTTTTCCTGGTTTCCAAAAACGTTGGGGTAAGGCGATAATTTTGACCTACAAATACAGAAGCAGCATATTGATGTGATAGTTTCTGCAAATATAAAGCATCTTTAAGGCTGGTGGTAAAAGATTTTTCACAAAGAACCGCCTTCTTTTTTTTAAGTGCCGCAGCGACAAATTTAGTATGCCTATCATCAGGTGTACAGACATGGACCAAATTAGACCAATCCAATCCATCCGATAATTTATCAAAAACAATTATGTTGTTTTGCCCCTTAAGGGATTTTTTTGTTTGAGGGTTAGTTGTATATATCCCAGTTTTTATTCCTAAATTTAGTTGCGCCTCCAGATGCCTTTTCCCAGCAACTCCAATACCTATTACCAGTGGTCTAATATTTTTATACTGATTTGTAGTCACCGTTTTCTTTTTGAACCAACCCATATACTTGGCATAGGTGGAGAAATCTTTCCGGTTTTTTTAAAAAACTTTCAACTGCTTTTCTTTGGGGATTAGGAATCAATACGGTTTTTCCGTCCTTCACTTCTGTTATAGAAGGTTGAATACATAGGATGCTTCTAGCTATATATTTATACGCTGGACTAATTGGCAAAAATTCATCTTTTTGCGGTTCTCTATGGAATAATTCACGAATAAGACCATCTGATTTTTGTTTAGCTTTTTCGGGTGGATAATTTAATTGTATTTTAGTTCTTAACCATTCTTGAAAATTTTCTGGCTCAATCTCTAAATGATTACAAATTTCCTCTATTCTTTCCCTTCCCCAATCTCTCATTCCTAACCATTCTTCTTTAGTAAACTTATATGGACTGTTTATATTATTTACATGTCTTGAAATTAGGTCATCAAAGCGTTTGTCTATTGGAACAATTGTCCCAGCGACTAACCACGAAGCAATTTGCCATATTGCAACATTCCAATCAATAGTACCTATTCTTTGAGGATTTTCAGGACCAATAGTTCTTTTGGGGAAACCCTCTCTTTCTACTTCTTCCATTGATTTAATCACTGCAAGCGGTAAATCGCTCTTTAATGCCACCATTGTAGCCAAGTCTGTATAAGTATGTGTTTTCATATAACGATTGATAAATTCTGTTGCTTCTCCTTTCACGCCGGCCTCTCCTAGTGGCCGTACTGCATGATGGGCAATAATAGTTTCTAGGGTTGTATCTCTATCTATTTCTATTTTTTGACTTGGAACTACAGTTTGGTTGCGTTGCTCTACGGCTGTGATGATTGTATCCGCTACAACCATTGTTGTTAGTATATGCAAAGCGAGATTTTTAAAATCTAAGGTATCTTGCTCCAATGTATAATTAAGCATTTCTTGGGAAGGAAGAGGAACATCATCTACTCTTCCTCTTGATCTCCAAGAAGCTACAGGATGATTGATTGCATAACGTTTCTCGATTGTAGTCATAATGCAATTATATCAAAATGATATAATAAAATTAGCATGTATGAAAATTTTTCTAAAAGGAAAAAGAGTAATCAAACTAGTAAGTTTTTGACTATTTTAAAATCCGGTAAAGGAATTATAAAGTCTGATTTAAGTCCCCTTGCCTTTAATTGTTCCATTATTGGCTTTGCATAGTGCCACGCTAAAATGACTACATAATCCGGTTGCTCGTCAATTAACCTTTGGTTGTTAACAATAGGTATATGTTTTCCAGGTAAATACATGTTAAGTTTTAAAGAGGTAGGCTGTTCGGCAAGATACGGCAGCAATTCATTATCTACTCCATAATAGTTTAAGAGTGTTGAGCTTCTGGCTGGACATGAATTTCCTACAATGTGTTTGCCTGCCTTTTTTGTCTTAATCAAAAAATCCATAAATTGTATGCGAGCTTTTTTGACCCGGTCAGCAAAACGAATAAATGTGGATTTTTCCCCTAATCCGAATTTCTTTTCTTCTTCCAACAGTTTTT
>JAMCQQ010000258.1 GCA_023379515.1 Actinomycetota bacterium | reverse complement strand
GTTAGGGGTAATGATTGAACGATAAGTTTTGTTTAAATCTTCTTTCAATGCCATTAATTAATTACAAGTTTATTAAAATGAGAATTTACCAAATGAAGCAAAAGCATATATTAAAGAGATTGAAAAATTAGTGGGCGTAAAAGTTTCCTACATTTCAACCGGTCAGGAAAGAGAAAGTATAATTGTTTTAAACCCCTAATTTCTGCTAATCTTATTTTATGCTTTCCAAAGTTTATTCTGCGGCGGTTGTCGGGCTTGACGGAATGCCGGTTGAAGTAGAAGTAGACATTCAAAACCAGGGACTTCCCTCTTTTACAATCGTCGGGCTTCCGGATAAGGCAGTTGAAGAAGCAAAAGAAAGAGTGCGCTCGGCGATTAAGAACACCGGCTGTGATTTTCCCCAAAAAAGAATAACTATTAACTTAGCGCCGGCTGACCTTCCTAAAGAAGGCGCTTCATATGATTTACCGATTGCTATAGGCATTTTAATTGCTTCTGGTCAAATTATCGCTGACATCTCGGATTCTTTTTTTACCGGCGAATTATCTCTTGACGGAAGACTAAGACATACTAACGGGATTTTACCGCGAGTTTTATTGGCAAAGACAAAAAAATTAAAAAAAGTATTCTTGCCCATGGTAAACGCGCCGGAAGCTTCAATTATTAAGGGCTTAGAAATATTTGCCATCCAAAATCTTTTAACGCTTTTAAAACACCTAAGCAAAGAAGAGCTGCTGAAACCGATAAAAACCAAAAACCTGGAAAGCTTTTTTTCAAAAGACGATTATGAATTTGACATGCAAGATATTAAAGGCCAGGAGCAAACAAAACGGGCATTAGAAATTGCCGCCGCAGGCGGACACAATATTTTATTAAAAGGCCCACCCGGCGCAGGAAAAACTTTACTTGCGAGGACTTTCCCTTCGATTTTACCCAAACTGACGCTTACTGAAAGCCTGGAAGTGACAAAAATTTATAGCATTTCCGGACTTTTGGATAATGAGCCTGTTGTTACCAAAAGGCCGTTTAGAAGTCCGCATCATACAACTTCTCACATAGGTTTAATTGGGGGTGGAACAAACCCACGCCCGGGAGAAATTTCTCTGGCTCATAGAGGAATTTTGTTTTTGGACGAATTTCCGGAATTCCCAAGACACGTTTTAGAAGCTCTACGACAACCGATGGAAGACGGCTTTATAACAATTTCACGATCTCTTGGAAGAATAAATTTTCCTGCTAAATTTGTTTTGTTTGCCGCTCAAAACCCCTGTCCATGCGGTTACTTTGGCGACAAAACACATAATTGCAAATGCACTCTGTCACAAATCTTGCGCTATCAAAAAAGAGTTTCCGGACCAATGCTTGACAGAATTGATATTCATTTAGATGTTCCGGCCGTAAAGTTAGAAAAATTTCAGTCAGAGGTTGATCGGCCTAAGGCTGAAACGTCTTCGGCAATAAGAAAAAGGGTTCAAGCCGCAAGAAATATCCAGACAAAAAGATTCTCCGCCAAAGGCGGAGTCGCTTCGGGCGGAAAAAATATCATCACTTCAAACGCGGAAATGAACAATAAAGATATTAAAAAATATTGTGTACTTTCCAATGAATGCTTAAATTTATTAAAAATGGCCGTTGCCAAAATGCAGCTTTCCGCAAGAAGCTATCAAAGAATTATAAAATTAAGCAGGACTATCGCTGATTTGGAAAATTCAAAAGAAATAAAACCAAACCATATTGCCGAAAGCTTGCAGTACCGGCCGAAACTGGAAAATAACTATTGACAAAAATTCTCATTTTAATAAACTTGTAATTAATTAATGGCATTGAAAGAAGATTTAAACAAAACTTATCGTTCAATCATTACCCCTAACAGGTTCGGTAGTCATTTTAATGAACGCGGAAAACCTGACGCCTTAGGAAGAATGAAAGCCACCCCATTAGAAATTCAAAGAGCAATAAGCGGCGAGTTTAACCTCTCTCCCCAACAACCTGCTACTAATCCAGAAAGACTAAATGAAAGAGTACTTTCTGAATGGAAGCGTTTAAAACAAGCCAGAGAGCAAAGACAAGCAAAAGCAAAAAAGGCACGTAATTACGGTGGTGGTCACCGCTAAATCACTATGAAAAATCTTGATGATGTTAATTGGCTAGGGCATGCGGGCTTTTATTTTTTAGATAAAAGCGGCAATAAAATTTATTTTGTTGACCCTTTCAACCTGCCTGCACTAGACTTACCAAAAGGTGATATTGTTTTTATCACCCACGCGCACTACGACCATTTTTCAAACAATGATATTGCAAAAATAGTAAAACAAACAACAATTCTTGTTGCAACAGCCGATGTTTTAGCTAAATCAGCTATCTCTAATGACAAAAAATTTGAGGTTTTACCAAATAAAAATTATGAGGTTAACGGTTTTTCTTTTTCAACCATTCCTGCCTATAACAATAAATCCGAAAGATTAAATTTTCATCCAAAAACCAATAACTGGGTTGGTTATATTTTTAATTTGAATGGGAAGAAGGTTTATCATGCAGGTGATACTGACTTTACTGAAGAGATGAAGGATTTGAAGAATTTAAATTTGGATGTTGCCATGCTGCCGATGGGCGGAACTTACACCATGGATGTTGATGAAATGATCGAAGCTTCTAATGCAATTGGTGCAAAATACACAGTGCCCATGCATTACAAGGATTTGCTGGGTAAAAATTATTTGCAAGCAGAAGAAAAGCTTAAAAAAGGCGTTATCAATTCCAAAGTTTTAATACTCAAAGAGGTAAAATAACTTACCTCTTGATTATCTAAAAATATTACGATTATAATCTGATCATGCCAAATAGAAATATCTTAATCGCAGGAATAGCCATATTAATAATTGTAATCGCCGGCAGCGCTTACCTAAAACTCGGCAAATTCAAAAATACTCAAATTAAAACCACTAACATAAAAACTTCTCCAACTCCAGTAAAAAATAAGTCATTAGTCACTTCTCTGCTTTCTCTTTTAGCCAGCGGCGGAAATAATAAATGCTCTTTTGAAATTACACAAACGGCCGGCGGAAAAACTAAAGGAACTGTTTATATATCGGGCAACAAAATGTATAACACTTTTACGATCATCGATAAAACCGGAAAGACAAGTAAAATGAGTATGTTAAAACTTGCGGATGAAAATTATATCTGGGGAGATACCCTTCCACAGGGAATAAAAATGAAGCTTTCCGTAGATGATTTAAAAAGCAATACTGATGCTGGACAATATGTTGATCTCAACCAGAAAGCGGATTATAAATGCGACACATGGATTCCGGATCAATCGGTATTTAACATTCCTGCCAATATTAAATTTATGGATGTTTCAGCTCTCATGGCAAAACCAACAAGTGCCTCAACCGGAACTTCTTCTCCCTGCAATAGCATTACAGATCCTCAAACAAAAGCCGCCTGTGAAAATGCGTTAAATAAGTAATTTCTGCAAACTTAAAAATCGCAAAAGATAATATTTATGTTAAAATAAATTAATGGACCGCGGTTTAACCTCAAGCCAAGCACGGGAAAAATTAAAAGAATTTGGCAAAAACGAAATAGAAATTAAAAAAAGCTATAATGCTCTTTCAATCTTTTTATCCCAATTCCCTAACTTTATCAACGGTATACTTTTTTTAGGAGGAATATTTTCTTTTCTGATTGGAAACTTGGTTGATGCTTTTTTTATCGCCTCCATTCTTATATTAAGCGCTGTTTTTGGATTTTTGCAGGAATATAATGCCGAAAAATCACTTGAAAAATTAAAAAGCTACATAAAACCATTATCAAGGGTCATAAGAAACGGCAAAGAAGCAGAAATTCCAAGCTTTGAACTTGTTCCCGGAGATATAGTTTTATTAAATGAAGGCGAGCATATCCCGGCTGACGGGAAAATAGTTTTATCGCATCATTTAGAAATTGATGAGGCTGTATTAACAGGCGAATCTATTCCTGTTGTAAAAAATTCTTTTGATTTAGCTTTTTCAGGAACGCTCGTGTCAAAAGGGCGAGGGCGTTTGCTTGTAGAAAACACCGGCATGAATACCCGCTTTGGAAAAATTGCAGGCACGCTTGCTTCTATTGAAATTAGCAAGACCCCTCTGCAAAAAAATCTCTCGACATTAGGAAAAATAATATCCATAGTTGCCATAATTATTGCTTTTTCTTTAATTCCTATTGGACTAAGTCAGAATAGGAACTTATTTTATCTAATACTTTTGTCTGTTAGCGCTGCTGTTTCGGCCATTCCTGAAGGTCTTCCTGCTGTTATTACTATTGCCCTTGCTATAGGAACTAAAAAAATGGCAAAGAAAAATGCAATAGTCCGAAAAATGTCTGCTGTTGAAACTTTAGGCGCAGTTCAAATAATACTTTCCGATAAAACAGGGACTCTAACTAAAAACGAGATGACTGTTAAGGAATTCTTTATTAATAAAAAAGAGCATCTTAGCTTTTTATTGAAAGCTTGTGTTATCGGAAACACTGCCTCATTAATTCAAAAAGGGGAACAGGGAAAATTTGAAGCTGTAGGCGATAAGACAGACTCTGCGCTTTTGATGTTTGCAAGCAATAAAGTCGAAAACCTAAACACATTAACAGACGACGGCAAGGTTATAGACGAATTTGTTTTTGATCCGGAAACAAAACTTATTACAAGCATTTGGGAAGAAAACAAGAAAAGATATGTTTTTGTAAGAGGAGCACCGGAAAAAATTCTTCAAAACAGCACATTAAAAGAACCTGAAAGAAAAAGAATTGAAAAAGAATATCAAAGTTATGCCAAAAAAGGATACAGAGTAATTGGCTTGGGATTTAAAAACCACGAGGAGGAAAAAGTTAAGGAAAGAAAGCATTTGGAGCAAAATCTTGAATTCTTGGGCTTTGTCGGCATTTATGATCCCCCAAGAGACGAAGCATGGCAGGCCTTAAACAATGCTAAAGAAGCCGGGATTAGAACTATTATGGTTACAGGCGACAACGAACTGACTGCTTTAACAATAGCCAAAGAAATAGGCTTAATAGAAAAAGACGAAGACGTCATAACCGGTGATGAACTTGATAAAATGTCTGACGAACAGTTAAAAAGAATAATCCTAAAAACAAGCGTTTTTGCCAGAACCAGACCCGAAGACAAATTAAGATTAGTAACTTTATTAAAAAAGATGGGCTATGTAGTCGGAGTTACAGGAGACGGCGTAAACGATGCTTTAGCTCTAAAAAAAGCTAATGTCGGAATTGCAATGGGATTAACAGGAACTGACGTTGCCAAAGAAGCTTCGGATATTGTTCTGGCCGATGATAATTATTCAACTCTTATTAGGGCGGTTTTGGAAGGACGGACAATTTATAATAATATATTAAAATCTATCACTTACCTTTTATCAAGCAATCTTTCGGAAATTTCTTTAATTTTTTTTGCAACACTTTTAAATATGCCAAACCCGCTTATTCCTACCCAAATTCTTTGGATAAATTTAGTAACCGACGGCCTGCCCGCATTGGCTTTGGCAAGCGATAACAGAAACAGAGGAGTCCTTAAAGAAAAGCCAAGAGATCCAAAACAACAGATACTAACAAGCAAAAGACTCGGGTTTATAGGCGTAATGGGTTTTTCTTTAGCCTTCTTTTTACTTGTTGTTTTTTCTTTTCTTTTACAGGGAAACAGCGAGAAGTTTTCAAGAACAATTATTTTTAATCTATTGATTTTTTCCCATCTAACGCTTGCATTTTTAGTAAGAGGAGGCTCTATTTTTAAATTTAATAAACTGCTTGTGCTTTCTGTTTTTATAACTGCAATTCTACAGATAATTATCACAACCGTTCCTTTTTTCCAAAACATTTTCCACTTGGGATTTGAATAAGCCTTCTGTTAGTCCAGATCCCACTATTATATATATATTTATGATCAATCTTATGCTTAAATTAAAACAGCACTTGACAAAATTAAAATGTTGTAATATATTGCAATAGTTGTATATAAAATAAATTTATGGAAGACAGGAGCGAAAGATTTAAAAGAATAGCCATAAGACGCACAAATAGCCTTCTTAATCAAATAAGGCTACTTGGAAATTTGTCAAATAAATCTACCTATGATTACTCCGAAGAAGAGGTCAATAAAATATTTTCTGCGATTGAAACTCAACTAAGAATAGCAAAAGCTAAATTTCAAGCACATAGAAAAAAAGAGTTTAAGTTATGATAACTCCTATAACAGCTTTACCGATTGAATCATTGGAACTACAAGAGGATTTTGATCCTCGACTTATATCTTCTTTGTATCAAAATTATAGAGATCCAATAAGTGCCATATTAGAACTCATAGACAATGCTGTCGATGACATTATTAAAAATAAAACAATGTTTATAAGCATAATTATACAAAAAGATAGCTTAGAAATCGTTGATAAAGGTGGCAAGGGAATGAACTTAGATGATTTGAGAGCTTTCTTTAAATGGGGATATAGCTCTAAGAAAGGCAAGCTGGGACGATATGGACAAGGCGGCAAAGCTGCAATGGGATACTTAGGTAAATCCTGGGTAATAGAAACTACTAAAATCGGCGAAGATAAAAAATATGTTGTGAGTGATGATGACTGGGACGACAGACAAGGTGGACTTAAAAAATTTAAAGCTGAAGAAAAAGAAACGACCGATATTTTAGATGGTGTAGTTAAAATAGATATTAAGAATTTAAAAAGAAAAATAAGCAAAACTGACCTAGAACAGAATTTAGGAAAAGTTTATAGACCACTACTTAAATCTGGACAAATCGAAATCTATACAACTCTGAATAATAATATCGAGGTATTAGATTATCCACTCCAAGCTCCAGAGGAACATTTTGAGTTCAAACTAAAGGGTGGTCAAATAGTAAAAGCTTGGCTTGGTCTGCTCCAAAGGGGAAGCAAAATAAGAGGTGGAGTGAGATGTTACGCTTTTGGCAGATTGATTGTTGAAAAAGAGTTTTTCGGCCCGAAGGATCCTAGCTTTAAACAATCGATTGATCTACTAATTGGAGAGCTTTATATTGAATTTGAAGATTTGCCACTAACTATGAACAAAAGTGATATAGATAGGGGTTCGTCTCTTTGGGAAGAAATAAGAGAAGAGATGATTAAAAGAATGGATCCCTATATTCGATCTCTTTTAGAAGAAAAGGATAAAGATCTGCCAACTGAAAAAGAACAGAAAATTGCTGAAGAAGCAGGAGTGCACTGGGCAGATTTTTTACGTTCACTTAATAATCAAGAGAAACAAGGATTATTGCCCGGCTTACCGATAGACCATGGTCAAAAAATTGGAGAACCAGATATTCAGAAAGTTAAAAATAATCCTTTAGTTAGTGACCCTACAGGAAAGAAGTATCAACCCGCGACTCCACCACCTCTTGAGAGAATAGGAAAAAGAAAAAGAACAGGAGGCTATCCGAAACCAAAATTACATCCATTACCAGAAATGGTTAGGTATCAGTTAGTAGAAGACGCCGGCATAAAAATCATTAAAATAAATACAAGCTATCCCCTCTATAAATTAAGGATGTCACAAATCCCCCTATATATCTATGAAACATTAGCTTTTGAATATTCAAAGGACGGAGATTCTAGCACTCAAACAGTTAATGAGTACATTGAGGAAATAAACGATTTACTTCACCAACTGGGATTATTTCTTCGTAAGAATAATATAAAAATCGACTCGTAATTTCATGAAAAATAAGAAAAACAAAGAAGAAGTATTATCGAAAAACGATAGAACAGCTGTTTTTATAGATGCGGCGAATTTGGAAAGATCCGTAGCTGATCTTGGCACAAAACTACCTAATATAAAACATCTACGAAAAGATTTTAAATGGAAAGCATTGCCTTTAAATTATTATAGAGTAGATTACAAAAAACTCTATAAATTCTTTAAAACAAACTCAAAATTAGCTAGCATAAGTTTTTACTCCGCTCGCTTTGGAACAGAATCACATGATAATTTCTTAACTTTTTTAAAAAGAAATGGCTATAGATTAGTAACAAAAATAATTAAAGACATAAAGGTTTCTGAAAGCAAACATCTAAGGAAAGCGAATTTTGACGTAGAAATTTCAGTAGATGCTGTGGATTGGTTAAGGAATTATGATACTTTTGTCCTTTTTTCCGGAGACAGTGATTTTGCTTATCTTGTGAGATTTTTAAAGAAAAAAGGTAAAAAAATATTAGTAATTTCCGAGCGCGGTCACGTTTCTAATGAGTTAGTGCAAGAGGCAGATATATATCTTGACTTACACACCTTCAAAAATGATTTTATAGTCCCCAGAACGCAAAAATCCCGACCTTAAGCCGGGATCTGCAATTAATAACAGTTTTTTAAGCTGCAGTCGCAGTATAAGGGATTT
>JAMCQQ010000257.1 GCA_023379515.1 Actinomycetota bacterium | reverse complement strand
TGCCCCTGAACCACTCTTCAGGAACAGATCAATAATATTGACAAAAAATATAAAAAAATTATTCTTGGGTATGGATTATGCAGCAACGGTGTGGTGGAACTATCATCAAAAGAACATGAGATAATAATTCCTAAAGTAGACGACTGCATAAGCCTGTTTCTTGGTTCAAAAGAAAGATATCTTGAAATGTTCACTAAAGATCCTGCTACATACTATTTTTGTAAGGGATGGATCGAATATGGAGGTGATCCTTACAGGGGATATCTTCAATGGACCGGTAAGGAAGACCTGATTCCTAAAGAGTGGTTCAGGGGCAAGGAAAGATATGGGACAAAAAGATACGATGAAAAAACTGCACGATTTTTAGTTACAGATATGTTGAGGAACTATAAGAAGATAGTCCTCATAAATAATGATGATATTGAAGATGTACACAGGGAATATCTGGAGAGTATGATAAGTTTTTTAAATGAAGTGCTTGAAAGAGAGATGATTTTTGAGGAAGTTAAGGGCTCTTTAAAATTTCTTGAGAAAATGATATTGTGCGACTTGGATGGAAAAAATTTTTTAACTTTTAAACCAGGTCAAAAAATCCTTCAGGAAAATTTTTTTAAGTAATCTATAATGGAATTTAGAAAAATTGATTGATGGCTGAGCAAAACGACAATTCACTTTATCCTATAAAATCCCCAACTTCTCATGCAAGAAAAATAAGTTATATTATTTTACTTATCGTTCTGGGTTTGGCTGTGCATTTGTTATTGCCGCAGATCGCCACATTTCAGCATTCTTTTCAAGTGATCAAAAATATGCTTGTATGGGCGATAATATTGGCAGTAATTGCCCAGATTATTAGCTACTTTGGCAGCGGGTACATACTCAAGTCTCTTATGCACTATTCAAAACATTCACTATCAATTTTCAAGAGTACGATGATCGCAATGGCAGCCGCCAGTTTCGGGATGGTTGCCGGAGGTCTGGTTGGAAATGCAGCCGCAACTTACCGTTGGATGAAAAAGGAAAAAGTAAGCAACGAAGCTGCTACGCTTGCAGGAACAATACCTGTATTATTTAACAACATCGTCCTCATATTGATTTCCACCATTGGATTGATATATTTGCTTCTGGCTCATGAATTAACCAGGCTTCAGCTATTCGGTTTTATAGTTACCCTGGCTGGCTTAATCATTATAATAAGTTTGCTTGTTTGGGGACTTGTAAAACGGAATAGTTTTAAAAGAGTGATACATCGGATGAGCCAATATTGGGCGAAACTTCGGAACAAGGAATTTGATCCTAAAAAAACTGATAACTTGTTGGCAGGAGTGTTTCGTGCCGCGGATGCACTGATTGCCGGTGGTTGGCATGGGTCCCTGGTTGGGGCTGCAATCAATACAGTTTTTGATATACTCACACTCTATTTCATATTCCTCGCAGCAAATAATCAGATTAGCATCGGAATACTTTTGATTGGTTACGGTTTACCATTGCTTCTGGGAAAAATAGCTTTTATCATTCCAGGAGGCATCGGTGTTATTGAAACCGCAATGGTTGCCTTATATACCAAATTGGGAGTACCAAACTCGACATCGGTAGTTGTTGTTCTTGTATATCGGTTAATCTCTTTATGGTTACCGCTTATTATAGGATTGATTATGATACCGGTTTTACAGGGCAAACGCAGGCATTTATCATCTCCATGATATTTAAAAACTAAGGTTTATTCTTTTTGACCGGATTTTTTTAAAATGCTTAAAATTTGTTTATTTATTTTTAATGTCATAAAATAAGCTCATGGAAACTAAAATAATTCTTGACTCAAACTTTACTATATTGCCAGAAAAACAATTAACTGAAAACATAATTCACTTTTAAAGCAGCAATTACTTTTATCCATGTTGAAAATAAAAATAAAAAGAATAATAAAATTTATTGGAATTTCAGGTTTTACTGTTATATCAATTTTTTTGCTGATGTTTTCATATGGATATGGATTCGTATACCCGGATACTGCCAATCCTGGGCAGGACAGTCTGGATCAAATAAAAACAGAAAAAGAAGAAACACGCAAAAAAATCGAACAAGCCCAGAAAGAGCAGGATGCTTATTCGGAACAGGTACAGGAAGTAGAAACAAAATTGCTTTCTTCGCTATCCGAACTTGATGAACTGAAGAAAAAAGAGAATCAGGTCAAACAAAAAATGGATAATACCACTATTCTGCTTGTACAGAATGAGAATGATATTGCTCAGCTGGAAAGCGAACTGAAAGAAAAAAGTGATATTTTAAATTCAAGGATAGCGGAAATATACAAAAGAGACAGCAGGGATATAATCAATATTTTTTTGAAGTCCGAGGATTTTATTGAATTCGTTTCTCGTTTCAAGCTGATGAGCCTGCTGTTAAAAGAGGATACCGATGCTATTGCAGAGATAAAAGATAAGAAAGCAAAACTTTTGGTTCTCAATAAGGGCATACTATCCCTTAGAGATGAACAAAAGAACGAAAAGGAAGAGATAGATAAGCTAATAGAAATGTCGGTAAATAAGAAAAGGGAGATAGAGAATATTTATAACGAAAAGGTGGAACTTTTTTCACAGGCAAAAGCAAACAAGGATGCTTTGATAGCAATGGAGAATCAGCTGGCAGCCAAAGAAACAGAAGTTACGAATATATTGAAGGACTATAAACAAGGGCAGGCCCCAACAGGAAAATTACTCTGGCCGGCTAATGGAAAAATTTCTTCAAATTTCGGTCCAAGGACAAGCAGTTCAACAGGAAGGACGAGGATGCACAACGGAATGGATATCTATGCTCCTCTCGGTACACCTGTCATTGCCGCTGATTCGGGCCAGATTTTAAAAGCTGGATACGATGGAGGATATGGTTATTCTATACTTTTGTACCACGGCGGTGGTGTTGCCACAGTATATGCTCATTTGTCAGGTTTTAATGTGAATGCAGGTCAATTTGTGGAAAAAGGTCAGATAATTGGATATGTGGGAAATACCGGATTTACCACAGGATATCATCTACACTTTGAGGTCAGGATAAACGGGCAGTCAAGGAATCCTGCCAACTATTTATAAGATTCTTTAAAGTCTAACGGCATTTAATGGTTAACCTCAACTTTTATTCAAAATCATTCCGGATGAATTCAGAGCTGAATTCATAGTTGTTTCTTACTTCCCTATTATTGCGATATAATAATTAAAATATAGAAAATATTAAAAAAAGGGGTAATTATGAATAATAATATGAAGCCAGAAAAATACAGAAAATTATCAATTACGTCTCTAGTTACCGGAATAATCGCAATCAGTCTGGCGGGTCTTTATAACTTTCTTTGGATGCCCATTTCTATTATTTTTCAAAAGTTTGATATGAGGGTCATCCCCTATA
>JAMCQQ010000256.1 GCA_023379515.1 Actinomycetota bacterium | reverse complement strand
AAATAGTACCAGGTAGAGAAACTTTTATCTCAAAATTACCGGAAGATAGACTATTAAAAATAAAAAGGAAAAAAATTGAAGATTTAAAAACTTTGATAGAAGCCTTAGAATTTAGAAAAATAATGGAAACCAGTATGTTGGAGCTGGTGGTAGATAAAATAACAGAAGATGATTTGATTAAGCTAAAAGAATGTCTTGAAAGGCACAAAAAAGGTTTAACAAAAAATGTCTTTCCGGCTGAAGGTGATATGCTTTTTCATAAGATATTAGCACAAGCGACGCATAATAAGGTATTTATTGAACTGTACGATGATATTTATTTGTTGATCATGGAGTTTGTTTTAGGGGTAAAAAATTATAAAAATGAATACAAAAAATCTCTTGGTGATCATGAAAAAATTTATAAAAGTATACTTAAAAGAGATAAGGATTCCGCTAAAGAATATATGAAAGAACATATAGAATGGTTAATGAAGATTATTTCTGAATCTGAGAATTAGTATTAATTTTATTTAAAAAATATCAATGATAAATCCAATTATTAAAATTATAAAAATAGATTATGCATTATAATTAACCAGGTTACTTTTATGGCAAACAGAGTATATATCATTGATGCAATAAGAACCCCTATAGGCAATTTTGGAGGTGCACTGAGAGATTATAGTGCGTCCGATCTGGGTTCAATACTTATAAAAAATTTATCAGCTAAATATAATCTGCAAAAAGCTGCAGTTGATGGAGTAGTACTTGGAAATGTACTTAGTGCAGGTCTTGGCCAAAATCCTGCAAGACAGGCTGCCCTTAGTTCAGGACTTAGCTGTAATACGCCGTGCCTAACTGTCAATAAGGTTTGCGGTTCAGCACTTAAGGCAATAGATATTGCCTACAGGAACATATCTTCAGGTTATGGGTGGTTATATATTGCCGGTGGATTTGAGTCCATGTCAAATGCACCATATCTGCTCAAGGGCGCAAGATGGGGATATAAAATAGGAAACAGTGAAATTATTGATGAGATGATAACTGATGGGCTCTGGTGTCCGCATAATAATGTCCATATGGGTGAACTTACAGATAGAATGGCAAAAGAATTTTCCATCTCAAGGCAAGAGCAGGACAGCTTTGCATTTAACAGTCATAAAAAAGCCATAGCTGCAATAGAAACTAAAAGATTTGCAAATGAAATTATCCCTGTTGATATCAAAGATAAAAAAGGAAATATTATTTCTTCTCTTAATACTGATGAGCACCCAAGAGAAGACACGACACTGGAAAAATTATCCTCATTAGAACCTGCATTTACAAAAAGTGGAACTGCCACTGCCGGAAACTCATCAGGTATTAATGATGGGGCAGCCGTCCTTGCCTTATGTTCGGAAGATAAGCTGGGCCAGCTTGGCCTATCTCCTATGGCTCAAATACTTGAAATAACTGAAGTTGGCACCGATCCTGCCTATTTTGGCACTTCACCAGTTTATGCAGTAGAGAAGGCCCTAAAAAATCTAGAGTTAAAAATAGGTGATATAGAACTTGCAGAGTTTAATGAAGCATTTGCAGCCCAGAGCTTATATGTAATAAAGAATTTAAATATAGAAAAAGATATTGTAAATGTTAATGGTGGTTCTATTGCGCTTGGCCATCCTATTGGAGCAAGCGGTGCAAGGATAGTTGTAACACTTGCCCATGAAATGCAAAAAAGGCAAAGCAGTATAGGCATAGCTTCACTTTGTATTGGTTCCGGTGAAGGTATGGCAATTGTTTTAAAAAGATTTAAATAAAAAAGAAAATATATGAGTTTTAATGTTAAGGTTTCTTTAGTTACAGGTGCCGGCCAGGGTATTGGAAAGTCAATTGCTGCCTCTTTAGCAGCCAAAGGCTCAACAGTTTTTGTAAATGACATAAATGAAAAAATAGCTGAAGAAACATGTTTATATATTCAAAATCAGGGATACAGGTGCCATAAAGCCATTTTTGATGTGAGTGATTTTAGGTCTGTCCAGAAAATGTTTGAGCTTATTTATTCAAAAGAGGCAAGGCTTGATATTCTTGTAAATAATGCTGGCATACTTCGGGATATAACTTTGCAGAAAATGTCTGAGAAAGATTGGGATGATGTAATAGATGTTAACTTAAAAAGCGTATTTAACTGCTGCAAGGCAGCACTACCTAAAATGATTGAAAATAACTATGGAAGGATTATAAACATGTCTTCAGTTATAGGGCTAAAAGGAAATTTTGGGCAGACAAATTATGCTGCAAGTAAAGCAGGTATTATTGGTTTTAGTAAATCTCTATCATATGAGACTGCAAAAAAAGGTATAACTGTAAATGTCGTGGCTCCAGGTGTTATAGAAACAGATATACTAAAGGAAATTCCAGATAATATTATGGATAGAATTATTTCAAATATTCCAATGGGAAAGCTGGGAAAACCCGAAGATATTGCAAACATGGTACTGTTTTTAGCTTCTGATAAAGCCAGCTACATTACCGGTCAGGTATTTAATGTAAATGGAGGATACCTGATGCCATGAATAGAATTATCTGACTGAAAGGAAATTATAAATATAAAAAAAGATAATAATAACCGTCTTTGCTCAGCATCTTTTTTAGTTTATAAGTAGTTTAAAAATAATCGATATATTCGTTTAAAATAATAGTTTTGAATTATTAGCACCGTGGCAATATATAACATATTAGCTAAAATAAATGTTGAAAACGGAATTAAATTTTCCAGGGATTTTTATGAAATATTTTTATTCTTATACATCATCTCATCAGCTTCTCTCAGGGTTTCAAGGACATTTTGACCCTTTTTGTATGTTGAGCATCCCATGCTGAATGACAGCTTGCAGCCGAAGGTTTCCATTTTGTCTTTATTCCATTTATCAACAGCATCTGATATTCTCTGAACCATATTTGTACGCGTATCGGAACCAGTATTTGTTAAAATAATAAGGAATTCATCTCCGCCATAACGAAATACAATATCGGATTTGCGTACAGTGTTTTTAATTATGTTTGCTGCCTCGACAAGAAGTTTATCACCTGTAAAATGACCAAGGGTGTCATTAATCTTCTTGAAATTATCTACGTCTATCATTATGAAGGACAGAGATTCTTTTCTCCTCTCTGCTTTCGCAGTCTCTCTTTCTATTATCTCATTAAAGAAATGCCTGTTATAAAGATTTGTGAGCTGGTCTTTAATGGCAAGTTCGCTGAGCTTTAACGTTTTATTATGAAAGTGAAATGTAAGGGTGTTTATGTTCTCATATAGTGCTCTTGCAGGTTCCAGAGAAATGAGTCTGAGGACGTCGCATTCATAGCAGGTCTTATATTTTTTTGCAAATTCGCCCTGGACTTTGCCTCCGCACAAAGTGCCAACCTGAAGCCAGCAGCGATTATCCTTACTGCCGTAAACAAGGCAGTCTTTTTTTGTGCATCCTTTGATTTCCCAGCACTTCAATGGCTTAAAGCTGCTGGATAAGGCGCTCCATTTTTCAACATCTGCTGATGATTCTAAAGAGTTTGTTATAAATTCCTCAATGTCATGATTGAGCTTCTGAAAAAAATAAATAACATCTTCCGTAAGTGTCAATTCTACAGCTTCCCGATGTTTTTCACGGGTCATACTGATGCTCCTTTATGGGAAAGAATTATTATGATGCGTACCCTAACAGATCTAACTTCTTTGAAAACCATCATGGTTAAATTTTAACAGATATTTTCACCCCACGCAAAACTACAGACAGACAAAAGAATTGAAATAATCTGATGGTGGATTAATTCACAAGCTTCAAGATAAGATTTAAAACCGTTGGAAGAAAATAATCCATCTGTAAAATATTATACATTGCGCGATATTTTAGAAAAAAAATAAAGATGATATCGATGGCACAACTGCTTAAGCTCTTGTAAGCTTAAAACCATATTTTCAATTAAAGAAAAATCAAATTTTAACCGATAGAATTATTAGAGATAATAAAATTATAGGAATAAAGTCGCAATATGAAGAATAAGAAATCATTTTATTAAATACCATGTATCCCGGTTTTATTAGTTTTTATACTGGAACTGGCACTGATTGGTTGTACCGCGCAGAATAAAACTGCTGGTGAAACCACAAGTCCCCAAATATGGAACGAAAATGAAATTACTAAAAAACATAATTATTCAATATACCGTTATCACTTTTCTTGTCATTCTATTTATATCTATCACTCTTGGGATCATACTTTCGCAACGGATTACAAATTATACCATTCAAACCCATATCGATACCTTCCCCCAAGTTATACAGTCAATTGTTAAAGATCATCCCCAAGTCTATACCTTTCTAAAATCCCCTGCTGGGACTATAGTGCCTGAAGATGTTAAGGTATTTTTAAATGATTTATTTTCCTTTGGTGCCATATTCAGAATCAAAGTTTGGGGAAAAGACGGTACGATTTTGTGGAGTGATAAAACAGAATTGATCGGTCTCAATTATAAAGATAACATCAATTTCAATGAAGCAATTCAAGGAAAGTTAGATTATGAAGTATCTTTACCAGAAAAAACAGAGCAAGTTACAGAAAAAGGACAAGGGACGATTTTAGAAATTTATACTCCAGTAAAAAAAAATGAAGAGATAGTTGGTGTTATAGAACTATATGAATCTAACGATAATCTTTACCTTCAAATAAGTAAAAATATACAAATTGTCTGGATTTTAGTGTCACTCGCAGGCGTTATTCTCTATATCCTTCTTTTTATAATTTTTTATAAGGCATATGGTAGACAGAGAAAAACAACTCGACAACTGGACCAAACTCAGGATGTAACTATATTGGCTTTGGCTTATCAGGCAGAACTGCGAGATATTGAGACTGGTAATCATATTGAACGAACATCACACTATGTGGAGATTTTAGCTAAAGAGCTAAAGAAATATCCTAAGTACAAATCATATTTGAGCGACAGATATATTGCAGACCTTGTTAAATCGGCTCCACTTCATGATATCGGGAAAGTAGGTGTACCTGATGCTGTGCTTCGAAAACCGGGAAAACTGGAACCAGATGAATTTGATAAAATAAAACGACATTGTGAATATGGTGAAATGATTCTCAAAAAAGCAGCGCAGAAGTTAACCTTCCAGTCATTCTTAACGATTGCCTTCCAGATTGTGATGTATCATCACGAAAAATGGGATGGAAAAGGATATCCACATAGATTGATAGGGGATGATATACCTATATCAGCTCGGATTATGGCTCTATCTGATGTATATGATGCGCTTCGGTCAAAACGTCCCTATAAGAACGCCTATTCTCATGAAAAATCGGTTGAAATAATTTGTAAGGAGAAGGGAAAGCATTTTGACCCACTGATAGTTGAGGTGTTTTTAAAAAAAGAAAAAGATTTTTATAATATTTCTGAACAAATTGCCGATAAAGTAGCTTATTTATAATATATCAACTAATACGAAAGCATTGCAGAATTTCCATTCCAACTTATGCAATTACCAGCTTAATTAGCTTATAACATCAAAAAAAATATTAATTTTGTGGTTTTATATTACAAGATATAGGATAAATAATTATATCTCTAAATGCTCCATGTTCAGTAAAGGAAATATAATATTCCTGGAAGGTGAACCAATACAAGAACCTCTTTTAGTGATTTGTTTTTTGTTGACATTACATATCAATATAAGTATAATTAGTATGTAATGTAAGTAAATACGTTAATATTATGTTTGGTAGGTAATAAATGTCTATATTATGTGAAAAAAACAGAATTGGTTATATAACTAAAAGACCGGAAAGAAAGAACTTTTTAATATTTGGCAGTCCTCAAATACTTGATGATGAAATTGAAGAAGTAGTAAAAACTATGCGTTCATGTTGGATTGGAACCGGACCTAAGGTTAATAAATTTGAGGATGAGTTTAGAAAGTATATAGGAAGCAGGTATGCCATAGCTGTAAATTCCTGCACAGCCGGTCTTCATATTTCATTAGTTTCTATTGGCATAGATAAAGGAGATGAAGTAATAACAACGCCAATGACTTTTTGCGCTACAGTGAATGCCATAATTCATGCTGGAGGATTACCTGTATTTGCAGATATAGAAAAAGACAGTTTAAATATTAGTCCTGCTGAAATAGAAAGAAAAATTAATAAAAAAACTAAAGCCATAATTCCCGTTCACTATGCTGGCAGGCCATGTAATATGGCAGAAATTTCAAAATTAGCTGAAAAATATAATTTGAAAGTCATAAGTGATTGCGCTCATGCTATAGAAGCAGAATATGATAACAAAAAAGTAGGGGACATAGGAGATATATCAGTATTTAGCTTTTATGTTACTAAGAACTTAGTAACCGGAGAAGGAGGCATGATTACTCTGAATGACTGTAGTTATGTTGATAATATGAGGATGCTGTCTTTGCATGGGATGAACAGAGATGCTTGGAAAAGGTATTCTAACAAGGGATATAAGCATTATTTGGTTATAATCCCCGGATATAAATATAATATGACAGACATACAGGCATCAATGGGCATACATCAGTTGAAACGAATTGAAGAAAACTGGAAAAGGAGACTTCAGATATGGCAGGAATATAACGAAGCGTTTAAAGATTTACCAGTTAGGATTCCTTCACCATTTGAAAAAAATACCCGTCATGGACTTCATCTTTATACTCTAATTCTAGACATTGATAATTTAAAAACAAACAGGGACGGGATATTAAATGCACTGTATAAAGAAAATATCGGTACCGGAGTACATTTTATTGCTGTTCATTTGCATCCATATTATAAGTTGAGATTTGGATTTAAAAGAGGGGATTTTCCAATTTCTGAGTACATTTCCAACAGAACAATCTCCCTCCCTTTTTCAGCAAAATTAACTGATGAAGATGTAAAAGATGTAATTTTTGCGGTGAAAAAAGTTATAAATTATTATGCTAAAGCATAACTGTTGAGGTGCTTATGCAGTATGACCTGTCAATTGTAATACCTTGTTACAATGAAGAAAAAATTTTAGAAGAAAGTGTAAATGAACTGGAAAAAGTTTTAAAAAGAACTATCTATAAATATGAACTGATATTTATTGATGATTATAGCCATGACAGCACAACAGAATTGATAAAAAAAATATCTAAAAATAAACCTTATATCAGCTATTACTTTCATAATAAAAATATAGGCAGGGGTGGAACTGTTTGCGAAGGAATTAAAAAAGCAAAAAGCCAGATAGTTGGATTTTTAGATATTGATTTGGAAGTTCACGCAAGATATCTTCCTTCAATGGTCCAGGCTGCAGAAGAAGGATACGATATAGCAACTGCTCATAGAATCAGTAAATTTACTATATATTCTCTATATAGAAATATTTCTCATACAATATACCATTGGATTACTAAATATTATTTAAATATTCCCTTAAATGATACCGAAGCAGGTTTTAAATTCTTCAACAGGCAAAGGATACTGCCTATAATTGATAAAACTATTAATAAGCATTGGTTTTGGGACACTGAAGTTATGGCAATTTCTTATTTTAATAATTTAAAGATTAAAGAAATTCCTTGTTTATTCATAAGAAGAAAAGATAAAAAATCTACTGTCAGGCCATGGCAGGATTGCCGGGAATATATAAACGAGGTTTTAAAATTTAAATTCAGGATAAAGGAATTACTTGCCATAGAAGCTACTTAAACTAAAATTATTCAGTAAGCGATAAGTAAAGAAATAAGCCAAAGGATTATGAGCTAAGTGAACCTGGTCCCAAAGTAGGTGAGTGCTGTATGAAAGAACGACTGCCAACATCAAACCCTTTATTTTTAGTTTTCGTTCCAGAACTATGCCTGCAAAGCTAAGAATTGGGATAAGCTCCCAACTATGCAGTAAAAGATAAATTTTCCCCGTTTTTGATATCATTTCTCCAGACATCATAACTTCATAGCTTAATCTGGAAGGATTCATCAAAATATATATAAATAATTCAAAGAAATGATCGATGTCGATGAAGATGCCGCTTAAAACTATTGCTAAAATCAAGCGCCAGTTTCTAGATTTCCAATAGAAAAACCAACTAATTCCCCCAACTAAAATAAAATGGACTAATTCTTTTAACAAAAAAATTATCAACCGGCTTGAATCCATGCTGCTCACAATTTCCTGCAATTTCCCTGATTTTTATCTGGAATTCTTTATTTTATCTGCTTCCTCTGGGTTTTTACTGAAAATATCATCAATAACAGAAGTTAGAATTTTTGAATCAACCAGGACAATGCCAGAATTATCCATTTTCTTGATTAGAAGTACTGCAAGCTTATCTCCAGCCTTAATCTTAAGTTCACGTCTTAATTCAGCAGGAAGTACAACCTGACCTTTTTCTCCAACTGTAGTTGTACCATAAAATTTACTATCTTTTATATCCATATGATCCCCTTTATTTTATATATTTAATTATATGACTTACTTTCCGTACTAATTGTACTTATGCTAATAAGTAATGTCAAACAGACAATAAATAAAATACTTCATTAAGGGCTTGGTCTTGATAGATCTGAAAAATGTTATCTCATCATCATTTTTCTAAATAGTGGCACAATTTTATGATCTCGCCATTCCCATATCTCAACATCTTTTAGCAATTTATTAATGTGGTCTTCAAGCCTTTTTCCACCTAAATCGTAAAGATGGCCAAAGAAGCGTAGATTTTCTCTAGCCGTAAGATAATCATACATTATTAATTTTTCTGAAACTAAACCAACTTGTTTTTTTACTTTATTAATGTTTTTTAGAATATCAATATCTGCTATTTTAATCAGACCTTCTGTTGGCTGAGTAAGAGCTGTAAGTATTCTAATGATAGTAGATTTACCAGCTCCATTAGGGCCCAGTAATCCAAAAACTTCCCCTCTTTTTACTGTAAAAGAAATGTGATCAACAGCAATAAAATCCCCAAATTTTTTTGTTAAATTTTTAACTTCAATTATTGAATCATTCATGAAATTTTAGGTATAGTAATTTATTACCTACAAATTATACTTATAAAGTATTAACTTACATTACTTACTAATTATACTTAAGGTAATATGAATGTCAATAGAAAAGATTTTTTCTTCCTTATGGTAATTAATCTTCATTCATTAGGAAATAAAATCTTATTTACAAATTCTTACTTTAAGATAAAATACTACTTATATGAATAAGAAAGGAGATATGGTATGGGTAAGACTAAAGTTACCAGGAAAGGACAGGTAACAATTCCAAAAGAAATCAGGGAACAGCTTTCAATAAAAGAATCTGATAACCTTGAAGTCAAGGTAGTGGGTAATTCTATAGTAATGGAGAGACTGGGATCTTTTGAAAATTTAAGGGGATCAGTAAAAATACCAAATAAATATAAAAATATGAAATGGAAAGAAATTGAATCTATTGCACAAGGGGAACATGCAAGAGAGGTGATGAATGAATAATATTGTATATGCTGATACTAATATATTTTTAAGGTATTTGACAAATGAGCCGGAAGGTTTATCAGAAAAAGTTTACAATTTTTTTAATGAAATGGAATTGGGAAAATACAGGTTATTTGTTTGCGATCTGGTAGTCTCCGAATTGGTCTATGTATTGGAAAAAGTTTTTGAAATACCAAAAAAAGAAATATGTGAAAAAGTTAAAATTTTAATGTTGAAAAAAAATATAGTTTTAGAGAATAGTCAGATCATTTTTAAGGCACTGGAAGTTTATAGGGATTTTAATATAAATTTTGTTGATGCATATATTTACAGTCATTCATCTAATAATGGAGTAAAAAAATATTTTTCTTTTGATAATCATTTTAAAAAGTTTGATAATATTGAATTGGTACCATAAAAAGATAATTAAAAAATATAATGGCAAGCTTGAAAATATATTCTGTAATATTATAAGATAAAGAGCAAAGTATTTAATTTAGAAGTTTCAGCATTTCATCTATATTATTTGTCGGCAGCTTACAACTATAATTGGAACAGACATATACGGTAGGTCTGTTATTTATCATTTTTAAATCCTTTATAAAATCAGGCATCTTTGTTACTTCAGATTCGGGACCACCGGGGGCTTCAGTCTCGCCCGGCTTTCCGGAAAATTCAGTATAGCTGTCTCTTTCTCCGGGTATTTTTAAAATAACGACTTTATTGGGCAGAAATATTGAGTTTATGGCTTTAAGTATTTTTTTAGTTTCATTTGAATTCATATCTCCAACCACTACGATTTCAAAAGATGGTCCAATTATAAAATCAAAAGAGGATATAAATTGAGTGTATGCTTCAGGAGATTTTTCAATAGTTTTCGAAAAAGCTTTTACAATTTCCAATGCTTTTTCTTCAAGACAGGTATTGCTTGTAATTCTGCTTAGTTTAATCAAATTCAAAAGTGCGATGGAATTACCGGAAGGGATAGCGCCGTCATAAATGTCTTTTTGTTTGAAATCCCCAAGATCGCCAGCTGTTTGAGCAAAATAAAAACCACCATTCTCATTGTCCCAAAAATTTTCTACCAGGTATTTATTTAGAGTTAGGGCAATTTTTAAATATGATGTATCAAAATTTGTTTCATAAAGTTCCAGCAGTCCCATAATAAAAAAAGCATAGTCATCTAAATTTGCTGAAATTGCAGATTGTCCATCCCTATAGCGATGCAGCAAGGAACCTTCTTTTGTAATTAAATTATTTAAAAGAAAATCAGCGGCTTTTGCCGCAGCTTTTTCATATACCTTGTTATCAAAAGCTCTTGCACCCATAGCAAGTGCCGAAATCATCAGCCCGTTCCAGTCCGTAAGAATTTTATCATCTTTGAATGGATGGATTCTTTTTTCGCGTTCAAAAAACATCTTTTTTATTGCACCTTGTATGAATACATCCAAATCTATTAAAGATAAGTCATATTTTGATGCTATATCTTTCAGGGATTTGTTAATATATAGAACACTGCTTTCCTCTATGTGACCATTACCAATATTGAAAATATCAATAAGCATGTCTGATTCTTTTGGCGCAAATATTTTTTTAATTTCTTTACTGGTCCAGGTATAAAATTTTCCCTCAACTCCTTCGCTATCGGCATCTTCGGCAGAATAAAAACCTCCAAAGCCAGAGGTCATGTCCCTCAGCACATAAGTAAAAATTTCTTCTGCAATATTTTTATATTCTTCATTTTTAGTTACCTGATATGCTTCTATACATCCAATAGAGGCCAGTGCCTGATCATATAACATTTTTTCAAAATGAGGGATGATCCATTTTTCATCGGTAGAATACCTGTGAAAGCCAAAACCTACATGATCCCAGATTCCACCGGCTCTCATTGAGCTTATGGTTTTTTCAACCATTTTTAAAGCATATTCATTTTTAATCCTTTTATAGTATCTAAGTAAAAAATATATATGGTGCATTGTCGGAAATTTTGGAGATGTTCCGAAACCGCCATTAGTTATATCATAAAGCTGGCCCAAATGCTCAAATGTCAAATCAAATACGGACCCATTCAGAGCTTTGCCGGG
>JAMCQQ010000255.1 GCA_023379515.1 Actinomycetota bacterium | reverse complement strand
TGAATAATTTTTATTTAAAGAATACAAAATATTTATTATATCTGACAACAGAATTATATAACAAAAGCAACATAAAATAATTGTTTAAGTCAGGGAAAAATATGGATTTATTTGTTTTGAAGAAAAGAGATAAAACTTACCGCATAAAAATACGGTAAGTTCCTAAAAATTTATAGTTAATTCCTCAATTTATAAAAAATGCAACTTGATAATAGCTGATTTAGAAAAATTTATTCCAGGTTAGCTTCTTTTTTTAGCTCTTTGAGAATTTTCTTGATTGTCTCTTTCTTTTCTTTCTGGCTTATATCCTCAAACTCCGGGCCCTCAGATTTTGATTCTTTCTGTTCGGCTTTTCCCTTTTCTGCTTCCGAAGCTTCTACTTCCTTTGCTTTCTTGGTTTCTGCCTTCTTGCTGCTTTTTGGCTTTTCGCTCTTTTCCTCTACGCTTTTTTCTTCTTCACTTTTTTCTTCAACGCTTTTTTCTTCTTCAGCTTCAGGGAATTCTACTTGTTTTACACTGAAAGCCATTCTTCTCTTATCAAAATCTATGTCAATAATTCTAACTATAAGTTCATCACCAATCTTTGCAACATCGCTGGGTCTTTTTATCTGTTCGGAGCTTAATTCGGAAATATGTACAAGACCTTCCATTCCTGTTTCAATCTGGACAAATAATCCAAATTTTACAATTCTTGTTACTTTGCCCTGAACCACATCTTTGATTTTAAATTTCTTTATTTTTTCAAGCCATGGATCTTTTTGAGTTTGCTTCAGCCCAAGCGATAATCTTTGTTTTTCAAAATCCACATCCAGAACCTCGACACTTACTTGATCATTTATCTTAACAACCTCTGACGGATGCTTGACATGATTCCATGAAAGTTCCGAGATATGAATAAGTCCATCAATTCCGTCAACATCGACAAATGCACCAAAATCCGCAATACTTGTTATAACTCCATTTTTAATCTGACCTACTTCAATGCCGCTAAGGACTTCTTTCCTTTGCTCTTTTCTTTCACCTTCTATGATTGCCTTTCTTGAAAGAACAACATTATTTCTGTTCCTGTCAACTTCAATAATTTTACATAAACATTTTTCACCAATATAAGATGAAAGTTCCCTTGTCTTCCTTACATCAATAAGAGATGCAGGAAGGAAACCTCTTAACCCTATGTCTAAGATCAAACCACCTTTCACACATTCTATGACTTCACCCTCGACTGTTTCACCATTTCTATAGATTTCTTCAACCCTGTTAAAGCTTTGTTCAACTTCTGCTCTTTTTTTGGAAAGCACAAGCCTTCCGTCCTGATCTTCTTTCTGCAGGACCATAATATCTATGATTTCTTCGACTGTCAGAATTTCTTCCGGCTTTACATTGGTTCTTATTGAAAGTTCATTGATAGGTATTACACCTTCCGATTTGTAACCAACATCGATAAGAACCTCGTCCTTTTCGATTTTTACGACTTTACCTTTTAAAATGTCGCCTTCATTAAAACTAATAATGGTTAAGTCATAATTCGGAACCATTTCACCATCGTCATTCTTAACCATATAGTTTTCATCTGTAAGTCTGTTGAAATAATTGTCTTTAATCATTCTTTTAAAAATCACCCTCCATTTTTTTAAGTCTCAAAAGAATAACACGCAAATTTTTTTTTATCAATATTCAAACAACATATTATAAAATAATTTTTTTAAATATACCAATTCTTACCGGTTTTGATATCTACCTTCAATTTTGCCTTAATATTGATGCAATTTTCCATTGAATCTATGACTATAGCTTTAATTTTATCAAGATCGCATTCTTTTAATTCCAGGACTATTTCATCATGAACATGCAGAATTATATTGCTGTCAATATTTTTTCTTTTCAAACTATTAAAAAGCAATACAGTTGAAAGCTTCATAATATCAGCCGCACTGCCCTGAATAGGTGTATTTACCGCAAGTCTTTCACCCAAATTTCTTATATTTGCATTGGTGGTTGCAAGTTCTTTTATATATCTTTTCCTTCCGAAAATAGTTGTGGTATAACCTGTCTTGTATGCTGTTTCTATCAGAAAATTCATATAGGACCTTATTTTAGGATATCTTGAAAAATACAATGTGATATATCCACGGGCTTCATCTTCAGATATTGAAAGTCTGTTTTTCAGGCCAAATTCGGTCATACCATAGATTATTCCAAAATTTATAGCTTTGGCTTTTCTTCTTAAATTTTCATCAACTTCAGAATATTTTATTCCAAATATTTCAGAAGCTGTAAGGCTGTGTATATCCTGCCCCGAATTAAAAGCGGAAATAAGGCCCTCATCATCTGCCATATGAGCAAGAATTCTAAGTTCTATCTGCGAATAATCTGCTGATAAAAGCAAGTCATAATCTTTGCCCGGTATAAAAGCTTTCCTAATCTTCTTGCCAAGTTCGGTTCTGACAGGAATATTTTGCAGGTTAGGATTATTTGAGCTTATTCTGCCTGTAGTGGTCCCGAGCTGATTATATGTTGTATGAACCCTGTTATCCCTTGGATCTATCAAATTTGGCAGCACATCTAAATAAGTATTTTTTAATTTCACTTTTTCCCTGTAATCCAGTATCCTGCCAATGACAGGGTGAGTGTCATATATGGCAAGCAGGGTTCCTGCTCCCGTTGAAAATCCCGTTTTTGTTTTTTTGGAAGTTTGCAGCTTTAATTTTTCAAAAAGAACCTGTGCGAGCTGCTGTGTTGAATTTATGTTAAACTTTTCATCACAAAGATTATAAATTTCATTAGTCAGATCGTTTATATCGATTTCATATTCTTTGATGAGGCCATCAAGATATTTCTTATCAATGTAAACACCCTTGAACTCTATTTCAGCTAATACTTTAATCAACGGAGCTTCAATTTCATAATATAGCTTTTCAATATTTTCTTCTTTTATTTTTTCAAGAAGAATCCTGTCAATTTTTTTATAGAGACTGACCAGTTTTAATATAGGTTCAAGTTCTTTTATTACAGCAGCAGAGTCATAAAATGTTATTGGTTTTTCCTCAGCTGCAAATAAGAAATATCTTG
>JAMCQQ010000254.1 GCA_023379515.1 Actinomycetota bacterium | reverse complement strand
AACAGGCAATAGAAAAACTTCACTTTCCTGTGCTCTAGTCAGTTTAAATGGTAGAGTTTTAATAAAGGCATCTATCTTTTTTTTAAAGGTAGATATTTTAAAAGGAATTCCATTGATTTGTTTTTTCCATTCATTTCTTCTAAGTATTCCACCAAGCTGCATAAGAAAAATTTCCTGAAAGGATAATCTTTCTTTAGCCTTTTTAATTTCCTCCATTTCTTTTGGAAAGTGAAGTTTTTCTATTGCCTGTTTTAATTCAGGAAAATTGTGCTTATTTATTATTGACTTTGGTAAAAATTCTTCAAGAGAATGATTTTCATCCATTAAAATTTTATAGATCTGCCTTCTTAACCATTTTGATGAAACGCCTTTTGTTTCCGGATAAATGGGAATTATTCTGCCGGTATGAAGCGGAACTAAATCATTGGATAAGATTTCATACAATGGTGACTGCATAATTAATTGATTTCCATTTTTTTCAATTTTTCCTGATAGGGAAATCTTATCTCCTTTACGTATGTATTTTGTTAAAAATGGTTGATTAAACCAGATAATATCTAAAACTCCTGTTGAATCTTTGACTTTTGCTTTTTGAATTTTTTTATATCTTTTTGTAAATTCGTTTTTCATTTCTTCAACAATCCCCTGCACTGTTACTATTTCTCCTTCTTGAAGTTTTGAGATTTTAGAAATTAGCGAATAATCCTCGTACCGAAATGGCTTATGGTATAAAAAGTCATTAATTTTAAAAATTCCGAGCTTTTGCAACCTTTTTGCATACATCTTATATATCCTTGAAGAGGATTTATTTAAAGGGGTATCTAGATCCATACTTTATTGAAGGCTAAGAAAAGGAAGAAAAGAAGTCGCAATTAAAGCAAGTGAGGCAACAATAACTATTACTTTCCAAATCCATTTTTTTTCTCTAAACATTTCCATGAAGATATGATACTACAACTTCTCTATATTTAAAAGACTAATGCCAGAAAGCTCTTTTGTGCGTAAAGACCATTGGTATACCTGCTTTATCAGCTTGGTCTATAGAAGCTTTATCATTAACAGAATCACCTTGTTGGATAATTGCTGCAATCTTATATCTTTTAGCCTCTTTTATCGCGTCTCCAAAGGGGAAAAAGCTATCGCTAACCATAATTCCTCCTTTACAGAATTTCCCGGCGGATTCAAGTGCTAGCTTTGTAGATCTAAACCTTGATGTCTGCCCTTGCCCTATACCTCTGGTCATTGGTAGGTTTTTGTCCATTATAATTATCGTATTTGATTTAACCCTAGAAACAAACTTCCAACCAATCTCCATTTGCTTCAGTTGTTCTTTTGTTGGTTTTGCTCTTGTGGGGATTGTCCAATTCTTTCTATTAGTATCTCCTGCATCATCCGCTGTTTGAATGATAAAACCGCCATCTATCCATTTAAAATTGTCCTTTGCTTTATTTATTATTGGGCCGAAAGTATAAATTGCCATGCTTTTTCTGATCTCTTTTAATAATTTAACTGCCTTTGGATCTAAAGATGGAGCAGCAACAATGTCCATATTGCCTTTCCCTGCCTTTTTAAAATTTTCTACAACTTTGGCTGCTTTTAAATCCAATTTCTTATTTAAAACGATTATTCCTCCGAAAGCCGATTCTGAATCTGATTCTATTGCTCTTTCTAAAGCTTCTTGAGGAGTTTGTCCTAAAGCAATTCCGCAGGGAGTATTGTGTTTTATGACAACGGCTGCTGCTTCTTTGAAAATTTTTACTACTTCAAGGCCTGCATTAATATCTGTGATATTAACGAGGGAAGATTCTCTACCTGCTAAAAGTTTTAGGTTTGTGAACGGAGAATATGAATCGGTTATGTAAAGCGCTGCTTTTTGATGAGGATTTTCTCCGTATCTTAAATCAAAAGCCTTTTTGCCTTTTATCGAAATTGTTTTTGGAAAAAGATTTCCTGCCATTAGTTAGTTTTAGTTTTTAAAAATTTTCTCTTTCCTGTTTTTAACAAATGTTCACCTTCTAAGTCAACTATTTTATTTGGGTCTTTGATTGGTTCTCCGTCAATAGTTAGTCCGCCTTGTTCTATTAATCTTTTTGCTTCTGATTTACTTGAAACCCCAACAATTGTTGTAAGTACTTCTGATGCAGTAAGAACTCCTCCAAGAAAACTTGATACATTTTTTTCCTCTATTTCATCGGGTAATTCTTTTTGCTGGACAGTTTTTTGGAAATGTTCTTCCGCTTTTTTCGCAGCTTCTTTTGAATGTAATTCTTCAGTAATGATAAAAGCCAATCTTTTTTTTACCTCCATTGGGTCATTTTTAACCTCTTTTTTTATTTCTTCAATTTCTTCTATGGAAATGTTTGTTGCTAATGTAAAGTATTCAATTATTAATTCGTCATTTATTGCCATTACTTTTGCATAAATATCATTAGCCTCGTCTTCGAGCCAAATTGAGTTACCAAAAGTCTTACTCATTTTACGGCCATCCGTACCTTCTAAAATGGGAGTTGTTAAAACAAAAGATTCTTTATTTCTCCAATTTTTATTTAACGTCCTCCCGGCTTGCATATTAAATGTTTGGTCAGTTCCGCCTACTTGAATATCCGTATCCATCATATAGCTGTCATATCCTTGCATAACAGGATACAAAACCTCGTGAAGTCCGATTCTTTTACCTTCTTTAATACGCTTACTGATCAATTCCCTGCCTATAAAATCACCAAGAGAAAAATTTTGAGTCAATTTAACAACATCTTCAAAAGTTAATTTACCAAGCCATTCGCTATTTCTTCTGACCGTTACTTTTGTAAAATCTAAAATTTTTTCTGCCTGTTTTTTATATGTCTGGAAATTTTTTTCTATTTCTTCCTTAGTTAAAACCGGACGTTCAGATTCTTTATCAGATGTATCTCCAATCAAAGCAGTAAAATCTCCAATTAAAAAAGTAACATTGTGACCAAGTTCAGTAAATTGCTTTAATTTTCTAAGAGGGACAGCATGTCCTAGATGTATTTTTGTTGAGGTAGGATCAATACCGAGATAAATATTTAATTGAAGTTCATTGACTGCATTTTTTTCAAGTTCTTTCTTTGAAGGAATAATATTTGCAACGCCTCTGGTTAATACTTCTTCTATCTTATCCATTTTTTTGAGTATAACATATTTTGATTCAAAGCTAAAAGTTTGTTATACTTGAAGCTATGGATTATGCCACAAGGCGCAGTAGGCGTCAAAGCACAAGGCCGGCCTCTAAAATTTTTTTAGCCAGCAAGATAACACATTTTGTATTTTACGGATTAATAGGGCTTATTTTATTAACAATTGGACTTTTTCTTTGGTATGGAAGGGACTTACCTACTCCCGGAAAATTATCACAACTTAATCTTCCTCAATCTACGAGAATTTTAGATAGAAAAGGGATAGTTTTATATGACATTTACTCTGATCAAAATAGGAGTTATGTTGAGCTTGATAAAATTCCTAAATATTTACAGCAAGGAACAATTGCCATAGAAGATAAGGATTTTTATAAAAATGACGGCTTTTCCATTATCGGTTATTTAAGATCGGTAAGAAACATTTTATTTTTTCAGGGAATCACAGGAGGTTCAACCTTAACCCAACAACTTGTTAAGCAAACACTTCTTACCTCTGAAAGGTCTTTGCCAAGAAAGATTAAAGAATTAATCTTAGCAATTCAAGTTGATAAAAAATATACTAAGAAGCAAATTCTAGAACTTTATTTAAATGTCGCTCCTTACGGAGGAACCAATGTAGGAGTTGAAACCGCATCAGAAAATTATTTTGGAAAAAAAGTTCAAGAATTAAGTTTAATTGAGTCTGCAATTCTTGCCGGAATGCCACAAAGACCATCTTACTTCTCTCCATATGGAAATCATCCTAAAGCATATATCTCACGCACAACAGATGTTTTAAGGAGAATGAGGGAAGACGGATATATAACAAAGGAACAGGAAAAAAATGCAGTCAATGAACTTCCAAATGTCAAATTCCTATCAAGAAGACAATCTATCAAGGCTCCGCACTTTTCTTTCTATGTGAAAGAGCAATTAATTAAGCAATTTGGAGAGTCAATGGTTGAAAGCGGTGGCCTTCAGGTAACAACGACATTAGATTATAAGCTTCAAGAAAAATCAGAAGACATTGTTAAGCAAGAGGTTGACTCTGCTGTTGGACTTAGAGTCGGCAATGGGGCTTCTGTGGTAATAAACCCAAAGAACGGAGAGATTTTATCAATGGTAGGAAGCAAAGATTTTTTTGCAGAGGAAACATCAGGCGGAAAAGGCAAGGTTCCTTTCGAAGGACAGTTCAACGTAATAACCCAAGGCTTGAGACAACCAGGTTCTTCAATAAAACCGATTACTTATGCAACTGCTTTATCTAAAGGTTACACTGCAAGCACTTTAATAATGGATACAAAGACCGTTTTTCCTGATCAAGGGGGAAAAGATTATATTCCTGTTAATTATGATGGTAAATATCATGGACCTATTCAAATGCGTTTTGCCTTAGGAAATTCCTTTAATGTCCCTGCTGTTAAAATGGTTGCTTTGGTTGGACTAAAAAGTGTTCTTCAAACAGCTTATGATATGGGAATTTCTACTTTAGCTCCAACAAGTGAAAATCAAAGTAAGTTTGGATTATCTCTGACCTTGGGAGGAGGAGAAGTTATTCCTTTGGAGGAAGCAGTCGCCTATTCTGCATTTGCAAACGGAGGATATAAGGTTCAGCCTGTTTCAATACTTAAAGTAGTCGATAGAAAAGGAAATGTTTTATATGAACATAAAGAACAGAACTCCAAAGAACAGGTTATTAAACCTGAAATTGCTTTTATAATTTCTCACATTCTTCTGGACAATAATGCCAGGCTTACTACTTTTGGATCAAATAGCTTAATAAATATTTCGTCAAGACAAGTTGCGGTTAAAACAGGCACAACAGATGATAAAAGAGATAATTGGGTAATAGGTTGGACTCCCAATTTATTAGTTGCGTCATGGGTCGGCAATAATGATAACAGCCCTATGGGTTCTATTGCATCAGGAGCAACCGGTGCAAGCCCAATCTGGAGAAGGATTATGCTTGAAGCACTTAAGAATCGTCCGGTTGAAGACTTTAAAAAACCTGATAATGTTGAAGCCGTAAACATAGATGCAATGGCAGGTGGCTTGCCTTATGATAATAGGCCGACAAGGTCAGAATATTTTATTAAGGGAACTGAACCGCAGACAAGTTCTCCGGTGTATAAATCAAAGGATGGAAAAAAATATTATGTTTTTTCGGAGAAAGATCCAGTTTCAACAGATGGCAAGAATAGATGGCAGGAAGGAATTGATCAATGGATAGCTGAAAATCATAAAGATGATGAAGCTTATCATCCTCCATCGGAGCTTTCCAGCAGTGACTCTAGCTCGTCTAATAATGAAGATCCTACAGATACTCCCTCGCCCACCCAGGAGCCTTAAGATTTCAAGCTAATTTCAAAATTTTCCTGAAGTTTGATTAAAATATTTTTACGGATTCCAGTTACCTCTTCGTTAGTAAGATTTTTTTCAGGATTTTGGTAAATTATATGAAAAGTTTTTGTTTCGGCATACTCATCTAATAAGGAAACTTCTTTAATCAGTTCGCTTTCCCTATAGATCGCTTCAATTATTTGCTCTGTTGAGACACTGTTTTTAACAACAAGCGCCAAATCTTCAATTACAGGGGGATATTTTGCTAATGGCTGGTATATCTTTTTTAAATTTGCATTTTTTACCATAACTTCAAAATCTAGCTCAAAATCCACGATATTACTGTTTAGTACTTCTATTTCTCCAAAATAATCTTTTTTTATAAATACTGAGGAGCCTAATCCTCCTTTTTCGGTTGGTTTAAACTTAACTGATCCGATTCCAAGATCGACCAATAACTGTTGACTATTACCATATG
>JAMCQQ010000253.1 GCA_023379515.1 Actinomycetota bacterium | reverse complement strand
ACTGCAAAAGTTGAAATATTAAGACAATTAATGCAAGGGACAAAGGTAATTGTTATCGATCCAGAAAGAGAATATAAGCAACTTGCGAAATCTGTAAATGGAACATATATAAAACTTTCTTCTGAATCGAAAGAAAAAATTAATCCTTTTGATTTTTCTTTAAGTTCCTTAAATCAGGAAAATGGCCTGGCAGAACATGTTCAGGATTTAACAGAAATAATCTCATTAATGGTTGGCGGCTTAAGTTCAGAAGAAAAAGCAGCGGTTGATAAAGCAATTCTACAAACTTACAAAGATTTTGGCTGGTCTTTAAAGCAGACATATACTCCCAAAGAAAATAGAGATTCCAGAGGCAGAAAACCAAAAACAAAAAGTTATCCATTGCTTAAGGATTTTTATAAAGTTCTAAAAGACATGAAACAAAAAGATCTTTGTAATAGACTCGAAATATTTGTTAAAGGCTCTCTTTCTTCTGTTTTTGATTCACAAACAAATATTGAGTTAGATAATAGACTCGTTGTTTTTGATATTAAAGACTTAAAAGATTCGTTAAGACAAATAATGATGTTAGTTGTTGCTAATTTTGTTAATTCTCAAGTTAAATCCAATCCTCAAAAAAGAATATTAGTGTTAGATGAAGGATGGATATTACTTCAACACGAAGAAAGTGCCAGATTTATTTCAGGACTTGTAAGACGTGCCCGTAAATATTACTTGGGAGTAACTATTATTTCCCAACAGGCAAATGATTTTTTAAATAGTGACTACGGGCGTGCAATTGCCTCACAATCGTCTTTAAGAATATTAATGAGGCAAGATACTACAACCATTAAAAAAGTCGCTCAAGAGTTTAAATTAAGTGAATACGAAGAACATTTCTTATTGACCTGTGATCGAGGTGAAGCTTTAATAATTGCCGATCAAAACCATGTTGCCCTTAAAGTTGTAGCATCTGAAAAAGAGCATCCGTTAATTACCACAAATCCTTCAGAAGTATTTCAAGGTATATAAAAATGCATGAATCCATTTTATCTACAATTAATAAAGGTTACTTTTTCTTATAGGAGAGAATTGTTTTTTGTTTTAATTACTTTTCTTTTAGTTCTTCTTCTTCCGTTTGCAGCAGTTATTTTACTAACACATTCTGGAATAGATATAGTTTCAGATAAATTAGCACAAGTAGATGAAAAAACAAAAAAGATACAGCTTTATTATCCAACAGGACAAAAATACAAAGAAATTGATGCAAATATTGTATGGCCGGTTAGCGGAAAAATAACCAGAGAATTTGGAGAACCCGGACTTCCTTTTTATTTATTTCATTCAGGAATTGATATCGCAAATCCAAACGGAAAAATTGGTGATCCAATTACTCCAGCAATGCCGGGACATGTAATTTATGCCGGAGAAATATTTTGGGGATTTGGTAAACACATTATTATTGATAATGGAGATAACGTAACTACCCTTTATGGTCATTTAGATAAAATTTATGTTAATAAAGGTGATGAAGTAAAACCGGGAAAAGTAATAGGGCACGAAGGAACAACAGGCTGGTCAACAGGCCCACATTTACATTTCCAAATTAATGTTTGGGGAATCCCAGTTAACCCAAGAACATTTTTAGGTAATGAAAATCCTTAAATTAACTAATAATGACACCTGTGCATTACTACTTGAAAATGTTTTTATTAGGGACTAATATAATAATGATATGCGATCTCCTGAACTACACAGAGCAGTTGACTACACAAAAAATGTTATATCTCACACATTTGGAATACCTTCATATCAAGAATCTAGAAAAGCATATAGAAGAGAATTTAGAGATGGCTTTGCAAAAGTAGCAGCATCCATGGGAGCTTTTTCAGAAATTGCTATGCCTATAACTTCTAGAATGGCTGTTCTAGATAATGATTATGACAGAATACCAAGTAAGCATGAAGGTGTTAAGTTTCTTGGTGGGTTTGCAGTTGACAGTGCAGCATTTGCAGCATCAGGTTATCTTATCGCAACTGGTAAAGTTGCAGAAGGAATAGGTCTTAGACTTGCATATAATGCAGCTTCCGTAGTAACCCCAGATGTTTTAAAATCAATGAAAAATACACTTGGAAGATTTAAAGGACAACCACCAACAGCAGCATTTGTATAAATAAAATTCAATATAAATTTATGAGGAATGTAGAATTTGGAAAAGCTATAGATTACTCAAAGAACATTTTATCTCACACATTTGGAGTCGCAGGTTATAAAGAAAGAAAGGCAGAAATTTTAAATTGTGGGGCTTCAAGCTCAATACCATTAAAACTAGATGCCGGGTTTGAAGCTTTGGTAACTTTTATATCACCCGCTACAAGACAGATATTTTTAAAATATGATGATTTCAGTAAAAAACATTTCGCTCCTAAATTAATTGCGTCTATGTTAGGTGATATTAGTTCTGATGCTGGAGCATATGTACTTATGTCTCACGGTGGAGCCGCTGAAGGAATAGGACTAAAGCTTGCATATAACGCAGCTGTAGTTGTAACGCCAGATGTTATTAGGTCCATGAAAGATACATTTGGAAAGTTAAAAGGTCAGCCTCCTACTGCAGCTCTTATATAAATTCTATATATTTAATTTATGAAGAATATTGAATTAGGACGAACGATTGATTATTCGAAAAAGGTTATAAAGGACACTCTCGATATAAATGCTTATAGAGATGCAAAACAACAATATTTAGATTTATACCATAGTTTATATTCTCCTAGAAAACTTAGAATTGGTTCAGAAATAGACGGTGGAATAGCTATCATGGGTACATTATTATTTCCAGCTTGTACTAGACTTTTAAGAGATACAGGGAGAAATGAACAAGATAAGAAATCTTCAGATTTATTAGTCTCTGCTAAAGTAGCTGGCTCTGTAATAGCAGATATAGGAGTCGATATCGCAGCAGCATCTTTAACTGTTTCTGGATATGCAGTAGAAGGAGTGGGTTTAAAAGCAGGCTATAATATTGCAATGGCTGCGGGTCCAGATGTTTTGGGAGCAATGAAGCAGGCATTTAAAAACTTTAAAACTCAACCTCCTTCCGCTGCTATTGTATGAACACAATTAAAGATATAATTGAAAAAGCACTTGAGGGAATACCCATAACCCAACAGGATAAAAATATTCTTCTTGGTATATATATGTTAAAGTATAATCAATCTTGTCTTGAACTGTTATCTGTACTAAAGGGGAAAGATATTCAATTTCAGGAAAATATCAATGAATTATTCGGCAAAACAATAGCTTCATTGAATATTGAGGAAAGACAGAAGTTTAATAAGGCAATAGATGAAGAAAAGGGGAAAATACTGGCAAATTTAATAAATAAGTTTAAAAACAGTCTTTCCCCACAGCTTCAACAGAAAATAGAAGAAAATCTTGAAGAAATTTTTAAATAATCCCAAGTGCTAAATATTTAATCTAATATAAGGAAAAAGGAACTGGTAAAAACCCTTAGATATATGCTATATTCTGCTAAATGGTAGATAATTCTAAAACATTTAATGTACGGCTTTCCCGTATTTGGGAGCCACCTAATTTTTTCTCACTGGTTGCTGCAATTAAACGTCCACCGGCATCTATCAAGAAAGGAAGAATACTTTTTAGCGATGGAGATATTTTAGAACGCCTTCATTATATACAGGAAGGATTTATTGCAACCGACGTTACGACACGTATAGCATATTTTTTACTGGATTTTATTACAAGATTTTGTAAAGTTGGAAAATCACAAACCATTACT
>JAMCQQ010000252.1:4155-6675 GCA_023379515.1 Actinomycetota bacterium | reverse complement strand
AATAAGCCCCTTGTAGCTAGGTTGAAATTAATCAACGCACGGCTTGAAGCCGACTTTCGCATACAGAGGACTAACTATTATATAAAATAACACAAATTACTTTTCTTTTAAACAGAAGGTTGTGTGTGGAATTATAGATTTTTCAGATTTAACATGAATTATTTTTTATTAATTGATAAATAAACTGATAAATATTTATCAATTGATATATAATTAAAATAATTGATGCAATAAGGCGGCATTATTGGGCAGTATTCATGACAAATCAGCGGTTAAGAATTTATTGCAGGAGATAAAAGAAACAATAACAAAACCATGAGTTAGCTATCAGGGTTGGGTATTAGTTCAAAGGTCGGAGAATTTAAGCTGCATGACCGAACTTGGATTTAAATTTCAAGATGTGCGAGATGTAATTTTAGGTTTATCGGTTTAGGATTATTCCGATGGACCTCTTAGGGACAAAGGCGAAACAGGTGAATTATGGATCTTTGGAAAAATTCTAGAAGACAAAGAAGTATATATAAAATTGAAACTAGCTTCTTTGGGTCCGTTAAGAATGGTGAGAGTGGTTTCATTTCACTTTGCTAATACACCTATGCTCTATCCTTTAAAAAATAAATAGTGAAGGAGGCATACAAAATGATGAGTAGCGAAGTTGTTCGCGGCCTATGTACAAATTGTGAGAGGGAAACCCAATTTGAGTGCAATGTAAAAGAAGAAATAATAGAAGTGAGGGGAGAATCGATAAAGGTAGAGATAGAGTATAGTAAGTGTAAGAATTGCGGTGATGAGATATTAGATCCACACTCATGCCCAGATCCGCTTGATGCTGTATATAGAGAATATCGTAAACGGCACGGGTTGCTTCAGCCTGAAGAAATAAGAAATTGGAGAAGAGTAAACAGCTTGACTCAAGGTGAATTAGCTAAGCTTCTTGGTATAGGGATCGCTACTATTAATCGATATGAAAATGGTGCGCTGCAAGATGAATCACATGATAGGATGCTCAGGCTGGTTATGAATGCGGATAATCTATTAAAGCTTATTCAAAATTCTAATGGTGTATTTAATGATACTAGGAAAAAGCAATTATTAGAGACTCTAAGGGGGAAGGATAGAATCTCATATTCTCTAGATAGCACGATCATGATCAATTTCGGAGATTATGAGCCCGGTGAGTATAACGGATATAAGAAGCTTGATCTATTAAAGCTATATAACGCCATCTTGTTTTTCTCAAAAGGTGGTATGATAAAAAGTAAGCTTAATAAACTGCTATTCTATGCTGACTTTAAACATTTTAAGGAGTACACTCTTTCAATTACCGGTGTAGAATATGCCCATCTACCATATGGTCCTGTACCTGATAATTATGAGATATATTACGCTTCTCTCCTTGCAAGCAAAGCTGTCGAATTTATGGAAGAGACTTATCCAAACGGCTATATAGGTGAAATAATCGGGGCAGTAAATGAACCTGATTTGAATTTATTTACTTCCAGCGAACTGCGTATTTTGGCAAGCGTTAAAGAACACTTCGAAAAATATAGCGCAAAGCAGATAATGGATTTCTCACATAAAGAGGTAGGCTATCAGGAAACAAAAGATGGTGAACGTATCTCATATAAGTATGCTAACCAATTGAATTATTAATGTAGAAAACATCCGTGTTTTCGTAATTGCTTTTCTAATTTTGGAAAGAATACCTATATCAGGGTAATGATGATATTCAATACCATTTTCTTCGCATTTTTTTCCTTAGAAGTGGTTAATCTATAGAAATCGTAAATTTGACAATTGTATATGTTTTGATATTATTGACTCAAAGGTACCCACCTGATGAAAGAGCCCAGGGGGCTCTGCGCAAGCTAGTCAGGTGGGTCATTTTTTTTAATAATAATTTGTGTTTCCTGATTTAAAAATATCGAATTCGCTGGAAATTTTGTCACTTATTAAATTGTAGGATCTAAAATCGTTATTATTCCATTTTCTATATACTGCCCAACAACAATAATCAACAATCTGCAAATAATAATGAGACTTTGCATCATGATGTAGTATGCAATAAGATTGCACTTCCTTGGGAATACAAATTTTCACAAAAATGCAACAATTTTCAAGTTTGTCTTCAAAACTTTCTCAATAATTTCTCTGTTTCTCTTAATGGGGAATCTATCAGTGAAGATAATTATGTTTTTAATATCTGATTTCTTATAACGCTGACAGATATATTTCACCAGATATTCATAGATCATCGGATAAATTTTATCCATTGATCTTATGAATGGATTAACTTTTCGTTTTTCAACAACTATAGAATCTATAATAAAATTGTTGCATTTTTGAATGATTCCAAAAATTTCATCTCTTACTTTTTGTTTATCCTCGGAAGCGTGAAAATATTCTATCGGCAGACCCTTTTTAATAAAGTCATGTTTCTTTTCATAAAGTTCCATAATGGAGAAATTAGGATCTACGGTTGTTAAGCAGGCAAAAAACAAGATATTTTGTGCCTCTGAC
>JAMCQQ010000252.1:0-4145 GCA_023379515.1 Actinomycetota bacterium | reverse complement strand
CTATAGTTGTTGAAAAACGAAAAGTCATAATTGCCTGATTCATCTAGAAATAGAAAAAGATCATCCATGCTTCTACAGTAGTTATATTGAGATAGAGAATATTAATATTTTATTGCTTCAATTGTAATATTAATATTACTTTTTACATTTTTACCAAAATAATAAAGTATAAGTAGGAAGGAGATGATTAGTATTTTAGGTCATCGGGTAAATTATCTATGAACAGGATAAGGTTGTGCAGGTTTTAATTGACAGAGGAAATCAACTATTTCTCAGCCGTTTTGAACAATTTTTGGGGTTTCCTCTATAAAATGGCCGAGTGGGACGACAGATATTAAGATTCCATTTAATGAGCAGTAGTACAATTACTCTGATTGTATGATATCTTATGTCTCTTGAAACACGAGGCACAATACTGAATTGTGGAATCGTTTACAGTGAATAAATCTATCGCCATGAATATTTCCGAGATCCAAATTTTCGATACCTTCTTCTGTTTGTCTGGAGAGAAAGGCTTTTTCTATTAAAGAATCTTTCTTCACCGAATCATAGCGTGGCAAATGAACTCGTTTCTGATTAGGGAACACACCCCAATCGATACGCATTTTGACATCAGCTGGGTTGTCTAGCTTACCCATCCTCTTAAACCATATAATACCTACATCTTTATTGGCTAGCTCAGATAATCGCCAGGATGCTGCAGATAAAGAGACGCCGAACGCTGAAGAAATTCGTTGGACACACTGCACAGAAATTCCATACTGCTGTAGTAATGTGTGTACTAATTCTCTTGGCATGAGAAGTTCAGCAGCAAATATGTTACAGAGATATTCTTCCTCCTTATCCTGCTGGGTGAATTCAATGTAGCAACCGCTACGATTTTTGTTTTCCATGCTCACATTGAAATTGCTAATCATACGGTTTGCAAGATATGTGTGGCCTATTTCATGTGCGCAAGTGAAACGTCGTCGGGCTGCTCCAATTTGGCTATTAACATATATAACCAATTCGTTATTCTCCTGAGCGAGAAAACCGTCTGACTGAAGCGGAATCTCAATAATACGACTTATACCCCGTGCCTGTGCCAGCATCCCTATAGGAGCGTAGCTATCCAGAACTCCCAAGTCTGCCCTCAGCTGTTGAGCATAAGTTCTTGTTTGTAATTCTTTTTGACCGATATCGGGAAAGACCACTCTTCAGATTCCCAATCTAGACTTGAGCATTTATTTAGAAGAGGTGGGGCTTGAGCTTTTGTTCGCGATATATTTCTTTCCATTCTTCAGAAGAGATTGGTGTCTTGCGATTTCGGGCTGAAACTATGGTAGATTTTAGATCTTTTACTTCAGCATATGGCCAAGATTCCTCATAAGCAGCTTGCTCTAAGTTGATCAAGCTAATTACATCTGCAAGAGCCAAACGAAGCTTCTCCTCCATCTCATCTAAATTCTTGAATGGTACGATGTCTATAACCGCTGGGTTGCCCAGAACAAGTCGTGATACTCTATCTTGGCATTCCTCTTCACAAAGCAGGACTACATGTACATTCGCAGTTCTTGCCATTTCTATCTCACACCCAACTCCTATCGAAGGTAATCCAACATAAGCAATCACAAGGCATGAATTAACCACCTTTTCATAGTCTATTTTCCATACTTTATGATGAGGAATGCCTTTGGAAGGTGTGGTAACCGATCTACCCGGCAAATAGCAAACAATATCTAATAACTTGCATACCTTCTCTACTCGATCATATAGTTCAGTAACGTGTCGTTCCTGATCTGGAGTCAATCCCGTTAGCGCCCCAGACATATAAGCATATCTTTGTGTTTTTCTGTCATAAGTTTTATTCATCGGTTCTTCCGTTTATCTATTTTTGCATAATGACATTTTATTAATATTACCAGGTTCTGTGATTTCTGTACAAGGTATCCTTAAAAAGATTTATATAAAATCTTTCAAATAAAATAACTTATTTGGTAAGGGAGATTAGAAATTAAGTTATTTACAAAAGTCATCTTTTTTAAAGCAATTAGTGATAAAATATTTAAGAATCAGGTGCATTATTTAGCTATGTTTGATACAGAAGAATTTAAAAGTAGACTGGAAAAGATTGGGGAAGAAAAAGTTCGAGAATATTTAGCAAATAACGTTTATAGACCTGAGGAAAAACAAATTGTTGAAGAATGGCTGTCTTCTAAAAAAGAAAAAAGAATTAATAAAAATAAAGATATAAATATCAATATAGCTAAGAGTGCAAAAAATGCTGCTTGGATAGCGGCTATTGCTGCTATTATTAGTGCAATCGCTGCAATTACTTCATGGATTTGGAGATAGGGGGTACATGAATGTTTCTTCTTAATGATATTATGATCTTACAATATATGAAGGAAGGTTTATTAGAGATCGAAGGTTTCGATCAAAAACTTTTGCATCCTACTTATTATTATTTTCGACTAGGTAAATGGATTAAGATTTGGAATGGACAGATCAAAGATTATCATTCCGATGAATTAGGAGAACCTGGGAAAGAGGTATTGAGCATACCTCCCCAAGGTTATGCACTTATACAATCTCTAGAATTTTTTTCGTGTTCAAAAAAGGTTCTTGCAATTTTTGGTCAAATTTCAGCTTTACCAAGAAGAGGATTGAGGTTAAATCATTCTCCAAGCATTGATCCAAATTTTAAAGGTTATTTGGAGATGGGGTTAGAGAATCTTCTAGATACCCCAAAGGAAATAAAATATGGTGATTATATTGGGAAAATACTATTTTTTGATATTTCCGATACATACCCGCTAGGCCAAATTAAAGGTACTATTAGTGAAGAGGATTATAAACGTCGAGAAACACTAAGAGGTGCAGAACCTTTGGATTAAATACTAGATGATAAATCAATAGTGTTAATTACTGGGCCTGTTGCCAAAGTTTATCAAAATAAACATCTCAAAAAACAAATATAGTTTTTATCGTGAAAAAGTGAGATTTTGAAATTAGATAATTATTTCCTCAGTCTTTATAGCACCCGATTTCTCAAACAACCTCTTTAAATTAATTGTTATGGCTGTTAAAGCATTTGCTCTTTAAGGCACAGTTTACGCAATATTCATTAATCACTCAGTATTAAACATGGTTTATAGTATAGTTATTGTGCTTCATTCTCAATGTCCGTCATGCTGAGCATGAGATAATAATTATGGGCATCGCATTTAAAGTTTCCTCTGGAAGGAAACCTGGCCTATTGTTGGTGGAAGCTGGTTTTATTAATACGGGGGAGGTTAATTCTGATTTAAAATCCAGCAGTTTTCCCCTATAAAACCCAGCTAAATCATCTAGCAGTATCATTTGATGTTAATCAAAAAAGTCATATTACCTGACATGAGGGGGGAACCAAATCTCTGTTATTTCATTAGTCCATTGAGGATATTAGCCAACTTTATGAGTGCCTGGGTTAGGTTCCTACGGCTGAAGCTTATATACTCTTTATTACCGAAGATTGCGGTCTTGTAATTCAGTCCATTTTCAACCAACAGAATAATTGTTTTTTCCCTGCCCAGCGCAAAAGCCATTTCATCACAAACCCATTTTGAAGGAGACCAACCTTGATCTGTTTTCGTATCTTTAGAACGGCTAAAATATAATCAGAATCGTCAATCAACCTCTTCACTTTTTCGGAAATGGAACCTGTGCTTGGCTTTTCCCCAGTAACAATAGAAATATAGAAAGCAGCTAATAATTCTTGGATAGTATTTATCAATTTTTCATTCTTTTTTCTAAAGGAGTATGAAATAAAAAATATTGGTGTTTTCCGAAAGAGCTTTCGTAATTCTGTATCAGTACATGCACCCAGTAATCCAATCGCTTTAGTTGCTGATTGGATCGCAAGTTCCAAGCACTCATATTTGCGTGGGTTGTCGTGGATTTCACCAGAGAGTGCCTCATCAAAAACCAGTTCATTATATCCTACAGCAGGTGTTACAGCTATCATTGGGGCACCCAATCTGCTAAAGATTTTTTCTAATCCGCCCCATTCCTCTACTAACTGTTCTCTTAACTCCTCTTCTTGCGTATAAAGAATTTCTTTATTTTGAGTACGCCTCCGTCCTTCTCCTAAGATTTCGTAGCAAAGCCTCTGATATTTCATTAGT
>JAMCQQ010000251.1:1347-4943 GCA_023379515.1 Actinomycetota bacterium | reverse complement strand
TGAAAGCAATTTTTTTGATCTGTTGTGCTTTGAATTTCATTAATTCTGTCCCCTGTTTCTTAGTGTGTTATATATTTTTTCGCACATATTATGAATATAGTTATAATCCTCACCAACCTGAAGCCAATCAACACCCATTTTCAATATTTCTTGAGAATAATCTAAATCAGTTCCCATCCCAAAGCCCACATCTATTCCTTTCACCTTCGTTCTGGTGATAACATCCTTCAAAATTGCTTTCATCTCAGGGCACGTTATGTCCGCATAATATCCCATAGAAAGTGAAAAATCTGCCGGCCCTATGCATACTGAATCAAAGCCCTCAACTGTCAATATTTCATCCAAATGCTCATAAGCCTCTCTTGTCTCTATTTGGATCGCGACATATATATTTTTGTTCGCCCATTCCAGATATTCCTTTGTGCTGCCCATTTCGTTATATCTATAAGGTATGCGGGGGCCAAAACCACGCTTACCCATGGGGTAATACCTCGTAAGTTCGACTGCCAGAATAACGTCAGCTGCCGAGCGAGCCTGCGGAATAATCACACCGTGGGCTCCTGCATCCAGTACCATTTTTATCCAAGATTCATCTAGCTTGGGTATGCGGACCAAGGCGATTTTACAGTTCTTTTTTGCCATCATAATATGTCCTTCAACTGTTTCTATGCTTAAACCGCCATGCTCCATATCTAACCATACAAAATCCATGGTTCGTGTCACTATTTCAGTAGATTTAATGTCGTTTAAAGCAACATTGCTGCCAAGCATCTTCTTTCCCTGCTTAATAGCTTGTCTGAATACTTCTATCTCTTTCATGATTTCCTTTCCTTGTATCTCTTCATTCTCTCGAGAACCATCTTTCTTGTTGGGAGTCTGCTAACATTCACTCCGCCTGTCTTTTCTATAAGCAGTGCGGAAGTTGCAGTGGCAAAGATTCCTGCCCTTTTTATGTCTTCAGAAATAAGATATTCCGACAAAAAACCGGAAGTAAATGTATCTCCTGCTCCTGTCCTGTCTACAACTTCGGCATCGATGGGAGGAATACTATAAGTATTACTTCCTGTTCCAATCAAGGAACCTTTTTCACCCAATGTAATTATTGCTATTTCACTTCCATAACTTAAGAGTTCACTTATTATATCTTCCGTTTTTTTAAATTTGTTTTGAAAAATATGATGGCAATCCTCAATACTTGCTTTTGCAATATCAATATAGGTCATATATTCCTTTAAGATATCCAGAACATTATTGCCATATGCTTCTTTTGATTCAAGGCTTGAATGTGCCCCTCCTATGCCGCCCAGGTCACAGGCTATCTTATATTTACCGCCATTTCTTATTTTCTTCAAAGTTTCCAATGGTATTTCATAATCAACAGGGCACAGGTAAAAAATTTTCGAATTAAAATATTTTTGTGGTATATCCTCATATAATATCAAAGGAGCTTTTTCGATATACTTAATTGTTTTATTGCCATCGGAATCATATATAAGCAAATTTTTAGTTGTAGAAATACCGGCCCTCATGTTAAGTCCGGAAGTATCTACACCGGCATCAAAGAATGGCTGCAGTAATTCTTTGGGTGTATTGATACCGATATTGCTCACTATTCCGGTTTTATTACCCAGTCTGCCTAAACAAACTGCAGAATACGAAACGGTTCCACCTAGAATCGGCCCAATTTTTTGATCAGGATAATGTATGTGTTCATTAAAAATATAACCCAGAGTTATTACATCAAAACTATTATGTTTCATAATAACCTCATCATGCTGAATCTCTGATTTTCAGCTCCGGCTCAAGTATTATAGGGTTTTTAGGATAATCAGGATTTTTTATTATATTAAACAAAAGCTTTGCACTTTTATTACCTATCACAAATTTTGGAATAACTACCGTGCTTAAACCCGGATAAGAAAAAGATAATAGTTCAGTATTATCTATTCCCATAACTGCTACTTCCTCCGGTATCTTTATACCTTTTTCCGTCAGGTATTTTATAGCACCAGAGGCAATATAATCACTATAACACAAAATTGAAAAATACTTTTTATATGCAGGCAGAATACTTTCTTTAATTATGTTGTAACCGCTTTTTTGATCAATGATATCGTTATAAATCCAATTTTTATCTGAATTTATATTATTTTCTTTCAAGGCTGAAACGTAACCTTCGCATCTGTCTCTTGCAGTGGAGATACCTTTGAAACCGTTAATGAATATTATTTTTTTAAACCTGTTTTTCGCAAGGTAATCTGCTGCAATAAAACCTGCTTTAAAATCGTTGGCAACCACATAATAATCCTCATTTTTTTTAATGTATCTGTTAGCCAGTACAAATGGAATATTGTAATCTCTTAATATTTTTATGGATCTGCCATTTCCTCTGGCGGGTGTTATAATGACTCCTGCAACATTCAGACTTATCAAATCATTTATTATTGAAACTTCTTTATCTGAATTTTCATCGGTATTAAATATGATTGTATGATAATTTCTGTTAGCAATTTCTTCTTCGGCACCTTTAATAAGCCGGGCATAATAGGGGTTTGTATTGTCAGAAATAATTAATCCTATAAATTTTGTACTTTTTTCCCTTAAATTTTTTGCAATTATATTAGGTACATATTTCATGTCCTTGATTGCTTCTAGGACCTGCTCTTTTCTTTTTTCGGAAATATCCGGATGATTACTTATTGCTTTGGAAACAGTTGTTATGCTAACTCCCAGTTTTTTTGCGATATCTTTTAATGTTGTTGCTTCTTTCATAAATTTTTATTTTTTTTAAACTCTATTTTTAAAATATTGTTTTTATAATTTTGGTTATTTTTTCTGCATTGGGCAGAAATACCTTTTCCAAAACTTGCGATGTCGGCGGGATGCTATTGGGTGCGCCAATCTTTAATACAGGAGCATCCAAATAATCAAATGCAAGCTCCTGAATTTGGCTTGATATTTCTGAGACATAACTGCCGCAAATGACTTCTTGCGAGCATACTGCTGCCTTATTTGTTTTTTTAACCGATTTTATTATTGTTTCGACATCAAGCGGCAACAGGGTTCTGATATCAATAACTTCTGCAGATATACCCTGCTCACTTAGAATCAATGCAGCTTTAAGAGATTCGTTTAACATGTACGACCAGCTTATTATTGTAATATCGGAACCTTCTCTGACAATATTTGCTTTCCCTATCGGAACAAGATATTCTTCTTCCGGAACAATCCCCAATATATTATACAGCAATTGATGCTCAAAGCAGATTACCGGATTATTACAATTTATAGACGATTTTATTAGCCCTTTGGCATCAAAGGGGGTTGAAGGTGCAATTACAATCAATCCCGGCATATGGGTGACTATTGCTTCGAGACTCTGCGAATGCTGACCCGCATAACCTTTGCCGCCGCCGATAGTAGTTCGAATCAATAAAGGTACGCTTACCTGACCGCCGGACATATAACTCCATTTCGCAGCCTGGTTCCCTATTTGATCCATGGCCTGCAATATAAAATCATTATACATTATTTCTGCCAAAGGATAAGTGCCAGTCATGCTCATTCCTATCGCCAGAGACGGTAAGGCACCGGTA
>JAMCQQ010000251.1:0-1337 GCA_023379515.1 Actinomycetota bacterium | reverse complement strand
TAATATGACACGATCATTTCTAATCATTTCTTCAATTAAGGCCTCACGGATTGCAAGCCGGTAAGATAATTCTCCTTTTTCATTTCTTTTGTAATTCGGAATTGCATTAACAGGTGCTCTGGTATTTGATTTTTGGAAATTATTTCTTTTTTTGGATTCAATATGAATTTCTCCGGCATAAACATGTTTGGTTAAACCTGAAAAGTCGGGGTCCAAAGAGTGTGCAGCCTTCACGGCCATTTCACTATTACGTTTATATGCCTTCTCTTTTAAGGCTTCTATTTCTTCCAAGGTGATTTTGCTGTCCGGCTCATCTGGAAAAACTGTTTCAACCAGTCTTTTAATAAAGGAATTTATCGGATCTCTTTCTTGCCAGCTTGTTGATTCTTCACGGCTCCTATATGAAAGCGGATCACTTAAGCTGTGTCCTTTAAACCTGTAAGTTATAAATTCAAGCAATACCGGTGCCTTACCGTCTCTGGCGATAGTTGAGGCTCTTCTTACGGCATCATAGACTGCCAAAATATCCATACCGTCTACGACTTCTGCATTCATATTGTTTAGGTCATAAGATGCACCCCTCCTCGCAAGATAATCTATTCCTGTTATTTCACCTTTTTCCTGACCGGACATTGCATATTGATTATTTACGATAGCAAATATTATCGGTACTCCAAATTTATCACTCATCAAGCCATTATTAAATTGCGCCATTGTAGCAAGATTCATTGATTCATGAGAAATGCCATTGCTGTAAGCCCCATCACCGGCAAGGCAAAGAACCACTTTATTATTCTTTTGGTATCTGCCGGATATTGCCGCCCCTACAGCTATACCCATATGTCCGCCAACTATTGCATTTGCACCTAAGTGGCCTATGGAAAAATCTGCAATATGCATCCCTCCGCCAACTCCACTGCAATACCCGTCAGCTTTTCCAAAAAGTTCTGCTACCATTCTATATATATGAACCTTCAGGGCTGTTTCCTCTAAGCTGTTTCTGTCTTCTTTAAGATTTAAAGGTTTGCCGATTGCAGAAGCAAACTTTTCCCTTTTAGCAAGAAATTCTCTTAATCCTTCATTACTCATATATTTTATGGTCCAGTAACCTTTAGCTAAAGCATCTCCGTGACCTCTGTGAGAACTTGTTATATAGTCATTCAAACCAAGTGCAGCAACTGAACCCGTTGAAACCGCTTCCTGGCCAATCGATAAATGGGTCGGACCAACATATTTATAATTTGGCAGAGGTTTATATACGCCGCTTATTATCTCTACCAGCATTTCTTCCAGCATTCTGGTCATCAACATCTGTTCAAGCAGCTCCAAACATCCGC
>JAMCQQ010000250.1 GCA_023379515.1 Actinomycetota bacterium | reverse complement strand
TTATAGCCATGGAATACATGAAATAGAGCTATTTTTTGGTACAGGTAAGGTTACAGAATTTATGAATAGGACCGGAAAGAAAAAAACCCCAATCCTGGCAGCACAGGTTGCCTCATCCTCGGGTGCTCATCTTACCAGGTATTCAAATATAACTGATATTAAAACTAATCAGAAAAAACTGATAGTTGACGATGCAATTGTACCTGAGGCCGCAATTTTTGATTATTCAGTGACTGTGAGCATGGGAAGAGATTTAACCATTGATGGCGCTCTGGATGGAATAGCGCATGCATTAGAAGTATACTATGGAGCTCCTAATGACAAAATAGATGAAATTGAAGAAGTTGCTCTTTTGACAATTGGTATGATTGTTAAAAATCTCCCAAAAGTATTAAGAAAGCCAAAGAATTTAAAATATAGAGAAACAATAGGTTTGGCTACCGACTTGGGCGGATATTCGATAATGATAGGCGGGACAAATGGCGGGCATCTTACAAGTTTTTCACTTGTCGATATTCTTACACACGGAAGGGCATGCAGCATTCTAAACCCTTACTATACAATATTTTTTGCACCGGCTATTGTTAGACAGCTAAGAAATCTTTATGGAATATATTCAGAATATATAGAAAAAGATTTGGATTTGGAAAATGTTTCAGCAAGAGAACTTAGTGAAGTTGTGGCTAGGGGTATGATAAACTTTTCTAAGAAGATCGGGGTACCTATAAAACTGCAAGAAGTTGAAGGATTTACAGATGAGCATATAGTTAGAGCCGTAGCTGCTGCCAAAAATCCCCAGCTTGAGATGAAATTAAAAAATATGCCAGTACCGCTGAATTCTTCAAATGTGGGTGGATATATGAAGCTAATACTTGAGTCAGCAAAGACTGGAGGTTTTTCTATTATTAAGAATTAATATAAAGTCCTGGTGATAATCCCAGGATTGCAACCAGGAAAGAAAATAACTGGTCTACATATAAAGGCTTATGAAGAATAAATAATAAAAATTAATAAGCAAGGTGGGATGATTTATGAGAAAAAAACCAACCGTTTGGGATTTTTATGAAATGAAGAAAGCCGGTACAAAAATAACATGGGTGACTGCTTATGATTATCCCATAGCAAGTTTTGCCGAAGCTGCCGGGGTGGATATGATTCTTGTAGGTGATTCGCTGGGAATGGTTGTATATGGTTATGGCGGTACTGTTTCGGTCACAATGGATGAATGTATCATTCATAGCAAAGCAGTAAGGAGAGGCGCGCCAAATGTTTTTGTAGTTGGTGATATGCCTTTTGGAAGCTATCATACTTCTGACGCGGATGCTGTGGCAAATGCGGTAAGATTTGTAAAGGAAGCTAATGTTGATGCCATCAAACTGGAGGGCGGGATTAGAGTAGCTTCCAGAATCAGAGCCATTACAGATGCAGGGATAGTAGTCATCGGACATATTGGGCTTACACCGCAATCTTCTGGCATCCTGGGTGGTTTTAAGGCTCAGGGCAGGACCGCGGCGTCAGCAGAGGATGTCATAAGGGATGCCATAGCAGTGCAAGAAGCTGGCGCTAAAATGCTTCTGGTGGAAGCCATACCGCCGGAATTGGGTGAAGCCATTACAAGGATTGTGACGATTCCTGTATTAGGTATTGGCGCAGGCGTAAAGATTGATGGTCAGGTTTTGATATGTGGAGACATGCTGGGTTATTTTGAAGCTTTTACCCCTAAATTTGTGAAGAAGTATGCTAATGTGGCAAAAGTTATTACCGATGCAATGAAAGAATATGTTGATGATGTTCATGGTAGCAAGTTTCCTGCTCCGGAGCATACTTATTCAGTGTTGCCTGAAGAAAAAGAAAAATTTGATGATATGCTGAAGAAGTATATAAAATGAAATATCTATGATTTTGTTTTACCTGTAATGAATTTTGGCGGTAATTTAAGATTTAAGTGTTAACTAACTTATTTGTAATATAAATAATGGATGCTCCGAAAATCAATGAATTGAAAAATGTAAAAGCTGATGTTATAAATTTCTTAAGAAAATACAAAATGTATTTTGAAGATATTGACATCCATAAATCGAAGCTCCTGTTTTTAGACGAAATGCAAAGAGGGCTGGCGGGAGAGGAAAGCTCTCTAAAAATGTTTCCTTCATTCATACAATTCCGCAATAAAATTCCATCCAATAAGCCTGTTATAGTTCTTGATGCAGGTGGAACGAATCTCAGGTCTGCAGTTATAGTATTTAACGACAAAAACCAATCAGTGATCCGGAATTTAAGGCAATCCTATATGCCGGGCTTAAAAAGTGAAGTTTCAAAAGATGGATTTTTCAGGATGATAGTTGAAAATATAAAAGGCATCATTGACGAAAGCGATAACATCGGTTTTGTATTTTCTTACCCTATTGAAATTTATCCAAACGGAGATGGTAGACTGAGTTCTTTTACAAAGGAAATCAAAGCAAAAGAAGTTGAGGGCGAATTTATCGGGGAAAACCTGAAGGCTGCCATAAAGAAACAAGGTTTTAAAGGGGATAAAAAAATTGTAATGCTGAACGATGCCGTTGCATCCCTTCTTTCGGGAGTATCAGCATTTCAAAACAGGAGCTTCGAAAGTTTTATAGGTTTTATACTTGGAACAGGTTCAAATTCCAGCTATATTGAAAAAAATTCAAACATAAAGAAAAAATCAATAGGGGAGTTGTCCGGGGATGATTACCAGATTATAAATATCGAATCAGGAAATTTTTCAAAGGGACCTATGAGTGAAATTGATTTAAAGTTCGACAGCATGACTTCAAATCCCGATTTAAATTGTTATGAAAAAATGTTTTCAGGTGCTTACCTGGGAGGGCTTGCAGCAGAAGTAGTGCGGTTTGCTTTAAAGGATGGGTTATTTTCAAATGCTTTTTCCAGAAGATTTAATGATTCCACAGTGCTGGAATCAAAAGACATTGATGATTTTTTATTTTATCCGCCGCAGAGCAAAAGGCTTATTGATTTGATGAAAGGCATCGAAAACAGAGATTTGGTCAGCATTTATCACATATTCGACAATCTTGTTGAAAGAGCCTCGATTTTTACCTCAATAATTTTAGCTACAGCAATTATAAAATCAGATAAAGGGGCTAATCCATGCGATCCCGTTTGTATAACTGCTGAAGGGAGCAGTTATTACATGATGAAAAACTTTCAGGCAAGGGTTGAATTTTATATGAGAAATATCTTATCTAAAAGAGGAAGTTATTATTACGAGATAAACAAGGTTGATAATGCCATTCTTCTGGGAGCCGCAGCCGCTGGATTAGGAGGC
>JAMCQQ010000249.1 GCA_023379515.1 Actinomycetota bacterium | reverse complement strand
GGATTTTGGGATTAATTGGTGCTTTGATACTAGCTCTTTGGTGGTTGCCGGTATTTTTAGCGCAGCTTAATACGGGAACAATTACTTCTTCCCAGCTGCATCTACTGCCAAAACCCAATCCCCTTGGGCTTTTTCCAAAGCATAGTTTTTCTGGTTTGCAAAATTGTCAAATTTTCTGAAAGAAACTTTAGCTCCTAATTTTTGGGCTATATCTACAGTTTTATCACTGCTGCCACAGTCAATAACAATTACTTCATCTGCCAATCCTTTTACACTTTTAATAGCATCTTCAATTTTTTCTTCCTCATTTAATGTAATTATTGTAACGCTTAACATATTTATTTTTTTATCATATTTAACATTACTTTTTCATATTCCGAAACTACTTTATCCCAGGAAAACTTTTCTGCTTGAGTTCTTGCTTTTGCTACCCAATCCATTTTTAATCCTTGCTCAATTGCTTTAGCAAAACTAATTGGATCATTAGCATCAACAAACAAACCCCCCTCTCCAACTATTTCCCGCCTGGATGCATCACTTGGAGCAATAACTCCCAAACCAGAAGCTAGGGCCTCAAGGTAAACCATACCAAATGCTTCCCTATCCCATGAAGGCAAGCTAAACAAATCACAACTCCTATAAACTTTTGGCATATCTTCATATTTAAATTGGGCAATTTTAAATCTATTACCCAATAACTTTTTTCCCCGATTTATCAAATTTGCTTCCTCAGGACCTTTTCCTACAATTAGAACTGAAGCTTCACCCATCTGGCTTGCAGCCTTAATCAGCCTATCGTGATACTTATACCAAACTAAAGCCCCCACTGAAAGAATAATTGGTTTAGGCAAATCTATATTTATTTTTGCACCGTTTGGTGAAAACTTATTCAAATCAACTCCATTAGAAATCTTTACCACCTTGCTACCCCAGGCCCAATTTTTTGCCCACTGATACATATAATCAGTCAGTGCTACAAACACATCAGGCTTACAAATTGCTATATTCCAAATATCATCCCTGCCAATACCGCTATGACCACTGATCAGCATTTTATATTTTCCTGATATTCTCCCCAGGGAAGCTTTGAGACTTTGCAAACGTCCATTGATTGGGATAACTACATCATAGCCCCCTTTTATAACTTTTGAAAAATCATCTGCATCTTTACCCGACAATATATCAACACTCATATGCTTAGAAAGTCTTTTCGATAACTCCGATACAAAATTCTCTGCTCCTCTTTCTGTAATATTTTGAAATCTACTTAAAAATGCTATCTTCATATCTAATCTATAAATCTATATTTTAAAAGAGTCCATATGGCCGAAATACCATCTTTCCAACCGATTTTTTTACCTTCTTTGTAGGTGCGCGGCTTTACAGAAATAGGTATTTCTATAATCGGAATTTTATTTTTCAAAATTTTTGCTGTTATTTCTGCCTCAAAATCAAATTTTTTAGAATTTATGTTTATATCTTTGAGTACCTCTTTCTTAAATAATTTATAGCCTGTTTCCATATCTGTTACATTACTCCCATATAAAAGGTTTGTCAGCATTGTCAGGAAGTGGTTGGCAAGTAAATGAAGCGGCAAAACTGTTTTATCTTCTCCCCAAAATTTTAGAGGGTAAACCATTAATCTACTTCCATAGACGACTTGCGCTTTGCTATTTAAAACAGGCTCTAAAAGTGTTGTATAAAACTTTGGATTATATTCCAAATCAGCGTCCTGAATAATCACATAGTCTCCGGTTGCATGCTTTAATCCAGTCCTTATAGCAGCGCCTTTTCCTATATTTTTCTTGTGATTTATATATTTTATATGTTTAAAAAACTTTGAACTTTGAACTTTGAACTTTGAATTATCATCCGATCCATCATCTACAACAATTACTTCCTTTTTGTAGCTTGGCAATTTTACAGAAAAAACTTTATCCAGAGTTTGCTCTATAGTCTCTTCTTCATTAAAAACAGGGATTATTATTGAAAGTATCATGATTTCTTTGCGATTATTAAAATTGAAGTGCCTATTGGGGGTTCTATTAAATTTTCAAATCTTAAAATTAAAGGGGCAAAGAGATTGAATATTTTGATATTCTTCTCTTCTACATTTTGCTCTTTAAGAATTCTACCTGCAACAAACCAACCTAAAGCACCCAAAAAATTTAATTTTCTTCCACTCTCTATAGAAAATCCTATACTTTCAAGTTGCTTCTGAATTTTACCAGGCTTATATCTTCTAAAATGATTTATAGCCTTATCTATTTCCCCATACAAAAAATCATAGATAGGAACCAGCAGGATTAACTTACCTTCCTTTTTGAGAAGTTTATACATATTTTGCAGAGCTTTTTTATCATCACTGATATGTTCTAAAACATTCACGCAAACGATTGTATCAAAAGTTTTTTCTTTGAAAAAATATTCATCTTTTTCAATATCGCCATATCCAGCAGTGATTTTATTGCTACCATGTTTATCAAACCTCCTAATAAGTGACTCATCAATATCAATTGCAGTAATATCTCCAAACTTAGACAAAATTTGGGTGAAATTTCCAATACCACAACCCACCTCTAAAATATCACCTTTTAAGTATTTTACAAACTTACTTAAAGTCCATTGGTTATAAAACTTTGCCTGATTCATATTTTCCAAAGTTTTAGTACCTTTATATGCTTGCATATTTTAATTAAAGTCTTCTTTTTATCTTTTTCAAAGGCGTTAAAAATTTAGCTACCATTAAGTTAATTCCTGACATTTTGATCCATGGTGAAGAAAAAATCTTGGGGTAAGGTTTATAAAATACTTCAGGAAAAACAAAATCCTCTTTTATTAGATTTCCTAACTCGTGCTTAAATTTTTCATATATTCTTTTAAGATTTGATCTTTTCAGATGAGTAACATGCAATAAAGGCTTATCGATAAAAACGATTTTACTCCTTTCCTGAATAAGACGATTATCTTGATCTAAATAACTTTCTTTCCCATAAGGCCAATCTACGTGTAAACCAGGAATTTTCTTGCTGATCAATTTTAAGCTTAAGTGTCCTCTACGGCCTAGAAGTTGATATTGACCAGCAGATTCCTCCTGAAAATGGAATATATCACCCACAGGCACAATCATTGGTACTACTATGCCTTCAATTTTCTCTCCTTTATCATTAACTTCCCGTACTACCTGTTTTATAGAATCTTCCCACCATACTTCGTCTCCATCCAATACTAAAACCCAATCACATATTGACTGTTCAAGCATAGCTTGGCGCATTTTGGTAAATCCATTTTTATCAACAGGCCCAACTTCTTTAAATTCTACTTTTTCACCTTTTTGTCTAATTATCTCTTTAATTATTTCAACAGTTTTATCAGTAGAACCACTGTCCCAAACTAAAACTTTATCAACAAAATCCACCACACTCATAATGGAAAACCAGATAAAATTTTCTTCGTTATGCACAATAGCGTTAGCCCAGATAGTTTTTTTAGACATGTTTGCCTACCTTCAATTTATATATAAACCAAGCCAGGGGAGCCAAAAAGTTAAAAATCATACCCACTAAAACTGTTGTGGCTGCACCTATAACTCCAAAGTTTGAAATCAGAAAATAACCCAACAATCCAATTATTAAAAGATGACAAATTGAAACCCAAACAAACACATTTGGCTTACTAAAGTAGTAAATAATGCTTGTGTGAACAGGTAAAGATATCAGAAAAACAAGCATTCCTAAAAACAAGATAACAAAAGGGGTAACTGCTTGAGTGTATTGCTGACCAAATATTATTGGTATTAAATAGATTAATAAAGGAATGGTTAATACCCCCAACAAGGCAAGCCCTAAAACTAAAAGCTGCAGTTTTTTCAAATAAGTTAACATCTGTTTATTGTCCTGAAAAGACGCAAACTTTGGCGCAGCCACAACACCTAATGCTCCGACAATTTGCGGGATTACCTGCACTAATTGCGTTGCTGCCCCATATAAACCTATTGCAGAAATTGTCAGCAATCTCGCTGATAAGAAAGTATCCAAACGTGCCGAGACTGCAGCTATAACCGTAAAAAGTGCTACCCAAAAATTATAATGAAAAAATTGTCTTGCTACACTAGACTCATTTTTTACCGTCAGGATTTTGCTAATGGGCAAAAACAGCAATGCTATTGAAAAACCTACAAAAGGCATTGCTATATAGGAGACTAAACCTGTAAGTATATTTAGATTGCCCCCAAAGAACAATATAAAAATAAACAATAGCCTTAAAAAATTAGTTAATATATTAATAATACTCCATGTAAAATATTTTTGAAAAGATTGCAAAGCCGATGTTGCAAAAGAAAAAAATAACGCTCCTCCCACACCAACCATCACCAACCTCAAAGGAAGAATCAATTCACCTTTATTAAATATGTTTTGTGCTACAAATGGAGATAAGAAGAAACCAACAATCAAAACTAATATCCATACAATAAATTTAAATTTCAATCCTAATTTCAAAAACCTTAAGGCTGTCTCTTTTTCGTCAGCTTGATTTGCCGAGACATGACGCACTAATCCGGTATTAGTACTATTGCAGAAATTGTCAGCAATCATAGTAAGCATTGCTATGGAAACTGTTATCAACCCAAAATCAGCAGGACCTAAAATCCTTGCTATATAAATATAAAAAAGAGCTCCTAATATTCCATTGAGGATCGTACCTACCACAGTAATTTGTGATTGCTTAAAAGTAGCGCTCTTAAGGATAGATTCAAACATAGATTTATTATAGCTTAGAACCGGAGGATTTACTGCTCTTAATAAAAATTAGTAAAATAATTATAACTGTCATACTAGTAACAATTAAACCAAGATAAATGTATTTTTGCGCCTCAAATTCCACAACGTACTCACCATCCTGTTTAATTAAAAATCCATTTAATAAGCTATAAACTGGCAATGGAGCTTTATTATTTATTTTCCACAATCCATCAAAGTTTTGTGAAAAAATTAAGAAGGCAGGTTTAGCCAGACCTCTAATTGAAACCTTATACTTAGTAGGATTAATCTGTTGATATGTAACAGAAGCAAATAGGTTATTGTTATTGCCTTCATTGAATTCTGTAATTTTTCCTTGTTCCCGGTATTTTTCCACTTTTTCTCTCAATTGAAACCATTCGGCCTCAGAAATTATTGCCAAAGCATTAATAACATTTATATCTCCCTCAGTCTTTACTGATAATTCGCCAGGAGAGGCGATTCTCCCCACCTCAAACCACCTGACATTGGTATTATCTCTAACCTTCGTCTGTACCTCCCCAATAATCTGATTATCTTGATAGAATTTTAAACTCCCGCTTCTTGAACTCTCCATCACCCTAGCAAGTAGAACTTTTCCTTTTGTGAATTGTAAATTGTTAATTGTTAATTGCTTCCTTCCTTCTCCTATTGCCCAACCACCTCCTAAATCAAAATCCTTATTATCAATTTGATACTTTGAACTAAGAAAATCTCTCCAATTTAATAAATCTGCAGTTTCCCGTTTCCACCAGCCGTTTTGATCTGGTTTATAACCTAATTTTTGTGCCGGGAATATCAAACTCTCCTGATTAATAAAATTGGCTGCTAAATCCAATATTGTTTTCTTATAAAGCACTATTTTCGCTTGAGGCAATTCCTCTAACCTACCACCTAATCCTGCAGACTCTTCAGCAAATATTAAAGCATTCTTTGATAGCGATAACTTACTGCTGCCCGTTGTCTCTTTATAGATATCATCCGAACCGATAATCCACCAAATATTTGGAGTAATAAAAAATTTATCCTGATGCTCATTCACCTTAAGTAAAGGTATTTCTGAATCGTTGACCCGTTTAAGCCATGGTAAAGCGGATAATTGATTTAGAAATGTGTAATAATACTTAACGTCATCCACTTTAATATTTCTTCTAGAGTCAAGAGGTGGATAAGCTATATAGCCAATGCCCGTTACATCAAACAATTGATTCATATACGGAGCCTCCCTTAAGTAGTTGAAAATCTCATAACTACCCACAATTGCAGAAGCAAAAGGCCTTTTTTGCGCTAAACGTGATGCTTCAAGCGAAGGATGACTGGAATCCAAATTAGTTAAAGGGGATATTGTCGGAATCCAAAATATATTTCCCGACCGTTGATCGTTAACAATTATATTGTTTAACTTTGAATATTCTTTTTGAAGAGGCGGCGGCGAAAATGTACCGGTCATTTTATTTAGCCAAACAGGATTTATAAGAAATATAAGATAACCTATTAAAATAAACAAAAATACAAATTTAATTTTAGGGAATATATTAATTCTTTTTAAGATTTCATCAGTTGTTACCCCAATAAGCATGGCATAAGATAACGATACTAAGAAAAAGAATTTCGAAGAATCACGGAATAGCGAAAAACCAGGCAAATGAGAATACAACCAGGGGTAGAATTTAGAAAAAGGCTCAGAAGACCCTTTAGTCAAAAATATTGAAAACACAGCTATTAATATCCAAAAACCAACATGTTTATTTTTAAACTTAAGTATTGGCGCCATAAATACCAAGGCTGGAAGAAATATGAATTCAAACCGAAGATTTGTGATCTGACCAAATACATTTTTAAACCAATGAGGCGAAAGCATCATAAGTGCATGGCCTAGTGATATAAAACTTACAAATGAAGTTTGAGTTAGATTTGCATACACACTAGATGAAAGCGGTACCTTAAATAACACTAATATCCAATAAAAGTTTAATCCAATTATTACACAAGCTACGATAAGACTTGTTTTTACCCAACTTAAAATCCACCATCCATACTTTTGAAAATCTAAAAACAAAAAACCATACAAAAAACGCATTAAACATAACAGAAATAAGATATAAATAAACCTAAAATCAAATATACCTATTACGGAAAATAGCAGCCCAGCCAAAATCCTTGATTTATAACCGCCCTCAATACATTTCTCTATTGCCAGATAAGCAAGTGGGAAAAAAGCATAAGCTAAAGCTATAGTCAGCTGTCCTCCATCAATAACCAAAAGTATGTAGGTATTAGCTAAATAAAAAATAGTTGAAACAACCTTCGCATTAGTCGATAGATTGATATACCCGCTCAGTTTCCAAATCCCAAAACTACCTATAATCAAAAACGGTATTATGAAAATAATCCGTTCTAAAAGAGCAAGGGACAAATTGAAACTAGCTAGCAAGCCCTGAAGAAAATTTAACGGCCAGGACCAAAGGGTAAAAACAGTATACCGTTTTTGATTATAGG
>JAMCQQ010000248.1 GCA_023379515.1 Actinomycetota bacterium | reverse complement strand
TAACCTGAACCAGAGTCGGGGGGATTGAATTCCTGTGTACTTATGTCTTTTCCTGTTTCGATAAATTTCCATACAACCTTCAGGTTATCCTTGTTGGTAAAATTCTTAAATTTTATCGATAAGTGTATTTCTTTTGTTCCTGAAGGGAAAATATCCGTAGGATCTATCGGAGCATAATTTGAATCAATATTTTTGCAAATAACTGCATCTTCAACTTCAGAAGGGCCTTTTTTCAGCACTTCCTGTACTTTTTCCCCAATTTTACTACTGTCACTGCTGCAGCTTGTGAGGGATAAAAGCCATGTTACTGATGCAAAAACTAATATTAATATTGCTGCTGATGTAGTCAATAATAATCTGCTTTTTATTTTCATGCTCTTATAATTTTTGTTTTTATTACTCCGGGTTTGTTAACCGTATTTTTTTTTATAAAGACCAATTAATTCGGCTTTCCGGATAACGTGTCCTTCGATTGCACTCTCAATATCTCCGACATAAGAACTTGGGCTTAAATCCAGCATTTTATCTATGGCAAATAATTTAAAAAAATATCTGTGTGTACCGGATGGCGGGCAAGGGCCATCATATCCTCGCTTGCCGGAACTGGTAATGCCTTCAATTGCGCCTTTGGGGCTGCTGTTTTCGCCAATTTCGGTTATTTTCGGATCAATGTTCCATATTGTCCAATGGATAAATGTCTTTACGGGAGCGTCAGGGTCGTCTACTATAAGCACCAGAGACTTTGAATCCTCAGGCACATCTTTGAATTCCAATGGCGGGTTTACTTCAGGTCCTTCGCAAGTATATTTTGATGGCATAAGCGAATTATTTTCAAAAGCGGAAGATATTATTTTCATTATTCCTCCTTAAGAAGAAGTAATTGCAAGCATAAAAATTAATTTAAAATATTATATCATTTTTGAAATCTTTATTATATCTTTTTAAAAGATTATAATAATTGTAAGTATAAAATTGATAGATTACCTGTCTTAAAATAAAATACTTATTTATAAATCGGAAAAATTTATTATTTATTTGTAACTATTGAAAAGGAAAAACGATGAGCGAAGAAAGATTCCCACACCTGGTAAAAGTAATAGTAGAAGTTCCAAAAGGATGCAGGAACAAATATGAGTTCGACCATGAAACAAGAAGAATAAAGCTTGACAGGGTTTTATTCAGTGCGGTTCATTATCCTGCCGATTACGGATTCATAGAGGGAACACTGGCAGAAGATGGCGATGAAGTAGATGTACTTGTGCTGATTTCGGAACCGACATTCTCAGGATGTCTCATAGAGGCAAGACCTGTTGGAGTTTTGCAAATGAAGGATGAAAAGGGTATAGATAATAAGATCCTTGCAGTTCCGGAGAAAGATCCCATGTGGAACCATATTAATGATATCCATCAGATCCCGCCCCATCTTCTTGCAGAAATAGAAAATTTCTTTCAGACGTACAAAAAATTGGAAGCCAAAGTTGTTATTTCTGATGGATGGAAATCCGGAAATGTTGCAAGAGAATATTTAAAGAAAACAAAATTATAAACTATGATTTAAAAGATTAATTATATGAGCGAAGATAAAATGAGCGAAGATAAAAGAGAAAAATTAAAGGAATTTTATTTCCAGATAAAAGACTGTATGGATTGTGATCTAGGTACAACACGAACCAATTTTGTTTTTGGAAGCGGCAATTCCGGTGCTGAAATATTATTTATCGGTGAAGCTCCGGGAAGAAACGAAGACTTACAGGGCAAACCATTTGTTGGGCAGGCAGGAAAGATTCTTGACGAGCTTTTATCATCCATAGGTTTTAAAAGGAGCGATGTTTTTATAGCAAATGTACTTAAATGCAGACCCCCTGAGAACAGAGATCCAAAATTAGAAGAAATAAATATGTGCAAAAAATATCTATTCAAGCAAATAGAAATAATTGACCCTAAAATTATTTGCACAATGGGAAAATATTCAACCCAGTTGATTTTAAATACAGATACCGGGATAACAAAGCTGAGAGGTAAGGTTTTTAGGGTCAAAAATAGAATGGTTTTGCCGATAAATCACCCTGCTGCTGCACTCTATACGCCTTCAAGGCTTGAAATATTGAAAGAAGATTTCCGGAGAATCAAAATGATATTGGAAAATTATGAAAACCCGGGAAATATTACAAGTTTGGATGGTCTTGCTAAAAGTGGATCAACCGGCAATGCTGACACAAACGGCAGCTCCGGATTGGCGGCAGCGACTAATTTATTAAAAGATCCTGATTCTGGTATTAGAGATAAAAAAGAACCTGCTGTTTCAGCAGAATCTGATTTGCAAAAAAACAAGAATGAACAATTAGGATTATTCTGATGATTATGAAGCTAGCTTCAGATTCTCCATCATTTACTAGAAAAATTGGTTTAATTCTTTCAAAAATTCTTAAAAGTGGAGACGTGTTGTTGCTGACAGGGGAGCTGGGTGCAGGAAAGACTACTTTCGTATCCGGAGTTGCGGAAGGCCTGGGGATTAAGGAAAATCTTTCAAGTCCAAGTTTTACAATAATTAACTTGTATGAAATTGCCTCAGAAAAAAAATTTATTCATGCAGATTTTTACAGGCTTAATAGTTCTGATGAGATATTGAATACAGGTATAGAAGATTATCTTTCCGGCAGCAGGAACATTGCATGCATGGAATGGGGAGACAAGATCAAAGATTTCCTTGGTCCGAATTACCTGGAAATCAAATTTGAATATTTTTATCCATCGGGCAATGATTCTGACAAAGCATATACCTCAGGATATACTACAGGACATGATTTCAATTCAAATTTGGAAAAAAGGTTGATTTCATTTAACGGCCCTGCCGTCAGCGGCTACTGGGACAGGAAGCTAAAAGTTTTTAAAAAGTTACTCGAAAGGCAAAGATGTATATTCTTGGAATAGACAGCAGCTCCGGACAGGTAAGCATAGCAGTAAATAAGGATCAGCAATTGCTGTCAAAAATAGAATATGGCAATGGCAAAAATCAGAGGTACATGGTTAATATTATTTATTTGATAGACAAGGCATTAAAGAAAGCTAATGTCAGTCTGGATTTCGTGGATCTTTTTGCAGTTAACATCGGCCCTGGTGATTTTACATGTACAAGGATAGGAATGACAGTTGCAAAAACACTTGCCTGGATAGGAAGCAAGCCTATCTGTGGGATTGAATCACTTGATATAACTGCTCTTGGCATATTTTTTAAAAATTTAAAGAAGATTAAAAAACTGCTTGAAGAAGGAAAACAAATTATCATAGTACCCATGCTCGATGTTAAAAGAAATGAAGTATTTTTTTCATTTTTTAAAGCGGAAGAGAGTGGTTTGGACGTTGCAGCGGCCGACCGGAAAAACTATGATAACAGATATGAACATCCTGAAAGCAGAGATGAACACCAAGGATTTAAAGCTCATACCATTTCAACTATAACTATTCAAAACAAAAATTATTTTATAAATAAATTTTCCGGCGGTTATCTGACAGAATCAAAAGACTTTACCAAAAAATTCAATACTTTATTTGTTCCCGATAACGGTTTTTCGTCATATACATTAATGGGAGGCAGTGGTTTTAGCGGCCATGAACATTTCGAATCTGCTTTTCATCTTAACCTGTGTGCATATTACAGTTATTTAAAAAATAAACAGGAAGATTTAGAAAAAATTAAGGATACCGAACAAAGCGATCATGAGATACCCGATTATAGCCCTGAAGATTATGGACTGGCGCCACTTTATGTGAGGGAATTTACACCTTTTAAGAGATAAAATGCAGGAGAATTATTGTAAACCAGAAATTATTGTTAACCAGAAGACTGTTTGGTCCTAGCAGGTTTTATTGATCCTAATTAATCTGAGCAGGTTTTATTGGTTAGGATCAGTCAGCGCAAGTTCTATTGGTCCGGATAATGGTTATTATAATGAAAAAAATTGATAAAAAAGATATAAACATTTTAGGGATCGAGACTTCCTGCGATGACACCTGCGCAGCAGTCGTTCAGAACGGCAGCAAAATCCTTTCAAATGTCGTGGCTTCCCAGAATTATATTCATGAAAAATATGGTGGTGTCGTTCCGGAGCTTGCATCCAGGAAACATATTGAAATAATAACAATAATAATCAAAGAAGCCCTGGAACAATCAGAGCTTAAGTTAAAGGATATAAATGCGGTCAGTGTAACAAACAGGCCGGGACTTGTAGGCTCGCTTCTTATCGGGGTTGGGGCTGCAAAATCCATCAGCTATGCAGCCAAAATACCTTTGATTGCCATTAATCATCTCAAAGCTCATCTTTATTCAAATATTCTTATAAACCCGGCGCAGGAGGGCGGCTTTATCGGACTTATTGTTTCCGGAGGGCATTCAAGCCTTTATGTTATTGAAAGAGATTGGAGCATTTCTGAAATTGGTCATACATTCGATGATGCCGCAGGTGAGGCGTTTGATAAGATTGCGCGATTTTTAAATCTCGGTTATCCGGGAGGGCCGATAATAGATAAGCTTGCCAGGCAGGGAGATCCAGCAGTAATTGAGCTTCCCAGACCAATGCTTGGAAGTGGTGATTTTAACTTCAGCTTCAGCGGTCTTAAGACTGCATTGATTTATAGAACAAGAAGAAGCCCTGAAATTGCCAGCAAAGAGAATATCTGCCACCTTGCTGCAAGTTTTCAGGAATCTGTGGTTGACGTACTGGTTGAAAAAACAATTAGAGCCTGTCTTGAGTTTAAATTCAATAAAATCCTGATAAGCGGCGGAGTTGCCGCAAACAGCAGGCTGAGGGAAAAATTTGAAATTAAAGCTAAAAGAAATAATATTGAAGTTTCTATACCTCCAGTTTCTCTCTGCATGGATAATGCTGCAATGGTAGCATGCCTTGGTTATCATGAATTTATAAACGGAAATTTTTCTAATCTTGATGTGGATGTTTATTCCAGGAGTGATATATAAAAGTTTTTAATTTATTTTAATTTTTCCCTTGCTTTTTGCTTAACCATATATTACTATTACTTTTGGTTTAGCAGTCAGCACATTAGAGTGCTAAAATTTATTTAATTAAATGTGCAAATAGACAAAATTTAAAGGAGGTATCGGCATGGCATATAGACCATTAGGAGACAGGCTACTTGTTAGACCAAAAGAAAGTGAAGAAAAAACAAAAAGCGGAATCGTACTTCCGGATTCTGCAAAGGAAAAACCACAGGAAGGTACAGTAATTT
>JAMCQQ010000247.1 GCA_023379515.1 Actinomycetota bacterium | reverse complement strand
CACTTCTATCCTGAGCTTCCTGTCTTCAATTGCTATAAGAAGCAATACACCATTATCTTCCTTCTTCTTTCCGACTCCCCATTTTTCGAATAATTTGACTGCATATTCCTCAATTGAAACCCCTTCCAGGCTGTTGATAATGGCTACTGCTATCTCACAGTTTGTCTCTCCCTCTACCTTTGTTATGAGATCTTCCGTTTTGACTTTAATATCGGACTGCAGAACGCCTGCAAAATCATTTACATATGATGAATAGTCGGGATAATTAGGTTCCGCAGAAATTGCAGATATAATGCCTGGTACTAAAGGAAAATATATCAGAAAAGAAAATATAAAAAACAGCATTGTAAAAGCTGCCGGTAATTTAAATTTTTCTCTCAAATTCAATAAATATCCCTATTAAAAAATATGTTAGTTTTAGATTATAAAACAGTTCACTCTCCGGCTATTACCTATTGGTTCAATTCAAGATTTACCGATGGAGCTGTCTCGGCACCAGGCAATGCTTCAAAGAATTCCTTGGGAGTAAAACCAAACAAACCTGCAACAATGTTGTTCGGAAATAATCTGATATATGTATTGTAATCCTGAACTGCCTCATTAAATCTCATTCTTTCGACTGCAACCCTATTTTCCGTTCCTTCCAGCTGAGTCATCAAATCTCTGACAGTTTCACTTGCCTTTAATTCCGGAGTGTCTTCGACAACAACCTTCAAATCTCTGATAAATGAATTTATCCCCTGATTCGCACTTTCCAGCTGACTGGGACTTGCGGCTTTTTGAATTCCTGCCCGCGCATCAGCTATCGCCGTAAAAATATCTTTTTCAAGCTGCATGTAACCCTTTGCGCTATTTGCTAAGTTGGGAATCAGGTCAAGCCTTCTCTGGTAAACATTCTGAACCTGAGCCCATGCTTTATCAACTTCAAGTTCTTTGGTGACCATGGTATTTCTTCCGCCAAAAATAACTGAAACAGCAATTATTATTAGTATCAGCACAACCACTGCTGCTATCACACCGCCTATGCAGCCCATTGATAATTTTCTGCCGCCGGTCTGACCACCTTGCGGCGATGTTGATGATTGCTGTCCCTGCACTGGAGCCTGATTATTTGTAACCAATTCACTTACCTCCTGATCAAAAATACTTTTTATATTTTAATTTTTCTTGCACACTTTTACTACTGCAGGTCTTATAAGAAAGTCATTTAATTTATAGCCTTTTCTTAAAACTTCAAGCACGGTGCCTTCCTCAACATTTTTAACAGACTCGGTTACTGCTGCTTCGCAAACATGGGGATTAAATTCTTCACCGACAGGGTTTATTACAGAAACCCCTTCTTTTTCCATGACATCCATGAGTTTATCAAAAATCATTTTTACACCTTTGTAAAATTCGCTGCCTGCACTTTTTAAGCCTTCGCCCACTTCAAGCGCATGCTCGAAACTATCAATAACGGGAAGCAACTTCTCTATAAGTTCCTTGTTTGCCCTTAAAATAGTATCTGCCTGCTCTTTTAAAATTCTCTTTCTGTAATTGTCATATTCAGCGTGTACTCTTTTTAATCTATCCAGATATTCTTCTTCAATTTTTTTGTAATGGGAAAGCTCCTTTCGCAGCAAATCTATCTCTTCCTGCAATTCCTTAATTTCACCCAAAAGCTCTTTATTATCCTTGGACCTTATACTGCCTGCGTGTTTTTTTTCTTCTCCGGACTCATTTTGCTGTTTTGTTAGAATCTCTTCTTTATCCTCTCCATTACCTGAACCAGTGCCCTTATGTTTTTTATTTTCCATTTAAAACCTTCCGGGTAAAAATTATCTGTATTATAATATACCAAAATAACAATTTAAAATATTTTTTTTAAGCCTATTCAAAGCTGCCGACCTTTATCTTTTCGTCCCTGAAATAGGCCTGAAGAAATATATATACCAGGATAAATATCAGACTAAGCCCAAATCCGGGAAGTACAAGGTCCATATAATTCGATGAGCTTCTCAGCAGCCAGGACAGCTCGCTTATTGCCCAGTAATCTGTTGTGAGATAGCCTTCTATATAAAAAACTGCAAAGCTTATTGACCCTATTACCGCAACACCGCCGAGGACCTGCGCCAGAGTATGTCTTTTGAGCTTAATCCTTGACCAGCCGACAAGCGGTATTAATGGAATTGTAAGTATTGCCCATTTTCCAAAAACTATCAGGTATGCAATGGAAAATAAGGTTATATAGCTTGCATGAAAACTTATTTTCCAGAACAGAGTAATAAGACTTATTGCGGGCAACCCAAGAAGATAAACCATATAAACGCTTAAGAGCAGTTTTCCGGGCTGCATATTGATAAGAACAAAAAAACCTGCCACTACGCATATATTTATAATTGCAAGCGGGAATAACCTCTCTTTTCTTTTAGCTATTTGAATGTCGCTGATTTTCCTTGCCTTGTACAGCAGCAGAACAGACATGTAAGGTATAAGCGCAATAAATATTATTGCAGTTAAAAATGACGGAACAATTGCAGCCAGGTTTTGCCTGCCATAAAAGCTTATTGCTAGAAATACCGGCAATACCAGCACAGAACCGTCAAATATATAAGAAATCATTCTTGCAAATTTTAAAGTTTTTAAATTTTTATGCTTTTGTATCATTTATTTTTCTTCCTTACAGCAATAAAAAACACTGCACTTCTGTTTTTAAAAAACTGTTGACTAATTGTAACCTTTAAAAGCCTTAATTAAAAGACTGTTGTTTAAAAAGCTAGCATCTAAAATTTCATGATAGCAATAAAGAAGAATCTTAAGAGCCATGATGGGTATTTCGAAAACACGCAGGCTTTTCCCCGGCGAGTAAAAGCCAGCTCAGTTTCAGGCTTCGCTCTCCTCCCGGAGGAGGAACCATGCCCGCTTAAGCCTTCAAATGGTTTTCTCAATACCCATCCTGGCTTATC
>JAMCQQ010000246.1 GCA_023379515.1 Actinomycetota bacterium | reverse complement strand
ATGAATGCAAATACGGAACAATTCGGGACCGGTTGGTTTTTGGAATCAGTAATCTCTGCATCCATAATAGTTCTGGCCATTAGGACGCGCAGACCTATTTTTAAAAGTAAACCCGGGAAGTATCTTTTAATTGCTACATTTATGATTATAGCAGTAACCCTATCCTTACCTTATACGCCCTTAAGTACAATATTTGGTTTTAAACCTTTACCTTTTATTTTTATATTGGTACTGGCGGCCATCGTAATTTTATATATTATTGTTGTAGAAATAGCAAAAAAGATTTTTTATAAAAGGATGAGATATTAATAGTGAAATCTATGGTTGTCTCATGACTGATTGCGCTTTACTGTTTTTATTATTAATAATATAAAGTTTTACAAATAAAATCTATATTTTACGTGTTAGATGAAATTTGCGGGAGGATCAGCTATTAAGTTTGAAAACAGAAATATAATGGCATTCTTATTGATCGGAATCCTATTGATCGGAGCTATAGCTGTTAGCGGATGCGTGAATAAACAATCAAATAAAGACACCATTCAACCACAGCAATACCCGGAAGTCACGGACAAAAGTTTTTCAACCAGGGTGAGAGCACTTAAAGGTGTGAGTCTCTCACCAAAAAGTTTTAATCCGGCTGATTTCACCGATTTTTTTGAAAAGGTGAAGCAGACAGGTGAGATAGTCAGTTGGGCAGGTGGCTGGTATGAACTCTCAAACACCCAAAGCGGCGGTCCTGTGGTGGTCGCTTCTCTTGCCTCTGAATTTGGATATGTTCCTATCATAGAAACTCAATTCTTTACGCAATCGAGCGGAAGGATGTTAAGGCCGCTTGACAATAATACAAAACAGATTTACAAAACCAGCGCTGCTGATTTTGCTGATAAATACAAACCGGAATATTTTGCCATCGGCATTGAGGTGAACACGCTCTATGCTAAATCGTCGGCAGACTTTGATAACTTTACCCAATTTTACAGCGAAATATCAAATGTTGTGAAGGCAAAATCACCTGGCACAAAGGTTTTTACCATCTTCCAGTTGGAAAAAATGAAGGGTCTTGATGATGGTTTGTTCGGCGGCACAAACGATCCGGCCAAAGCACAGTGGACACTGCTTGATAGATTTTCTAAGTCAGACATTATCGCTTTCACTACATATCCCGGATTAATTTATAAAGATCCTTCCGAGATACCTACAGACTATTATACTGAAATTAAATTACATACATTAAAACCCATAGCATTCACAGAAATCGGTTGGCACAGCGATGACAGTCCTGAAGGGTGGGAGAGCAGTAATGCCGAACAGGCGAAATTTGTAGAGGTGTTTTTCAGTCTGATGGGTGATTTAAACAAGGAATTTGTTATATGGACTTTCATGTACGATCAGGACACTTTTGAACCATTCAGAAGCATGGGCCTGCGCAGCCGTATCGATGGAACTGCCAAACCTGCATGGGATGAATGGCTCAACGTCAAATGAATAGGTGTTAACCCATCATTAGAATGCTTTCTGCATCTGGCACATTTGATGACCAGCGGATGTTAACTCCAAATTCTCCTTTTCTATATATTTACAACGTCAAATTATGGATAAATATCTGGTTTATACTATTAAAAAGAATATTACTTATTCTTATATGCGTTGACTTGTTTTATAATAAATAGCCAAATATGATTTTATCCTGGGAGGTATATAAAAATGTTCAATAGATCACTCCATTTTTTACCGGATGGATTTGACAGGGAAGATTACATAATTGCAACATACTTCATTGAGGAAAAGCCCAAAACAGACATAATTAAGTTTGCGGAAACGCTGGCTGTTGACATGTCAACAGGAACCTGGACCGCTGTAGAGGGCGAAACTGAGGAAATGAGGGAAAAATATGCTGCAAAAGTGATATCAATAAATGAAGTGCCAAACCATGAATTTGAGCTGCCAGCTGATATTTCTGAGCGAAGATATGTAATAAGCATCGCAGTGCCACTTGTAAATATAGGCTGCCAGATACCAATGCTTCTTACGACGATAATAGGCAATACTTCAGTAATGGGCAGAATCAAGCTGCTTGATGTTGAATTTCCAAAAAAATATCTGGAGGGTTTTAAGGGGCCGAAATTCGGAATTGAAGGTATAAGAAAATTACTGGGCGTTCCTCAGCGGCCGCTCCTTAACAATATGATCAAGCCTTGCACAGGATTTACTCCTGAAGTTGGTGCAAAATTCTTTTACAATGCTGCAGCGGGCGGTGTGGATATAATAAAGGATGACGAGCTGCTGTCTGAAACAGATTATAATAATAGGACTTCAAGGATAAAGCTTTATATGGAAATGGCAAAAAAGGCTTATGAGCTCAAGGGTGAGAAGACTCTTTATTGCGTAAACATAACAGACAGGGCAGACAAACTGCTTGATAATGCGAAAAGGGCAGTTGAAGCCGGGGCAAATGCTTTAATGATAAATTATCTTACCCAGGGCATAGCTTCAATGCAGAGCATTGCTGAAAATCCTGATATAAATGTTCCGGTACTTGCTCACCTTGATTTTTCAGGAGTGCTTTATGCAAATCCTTATGGAGGGTTGGCGTCGCATCTTGTGCTGGGAAAACTTGCACGTCTTGCCGGAGCCGATATGGTTGTTTATCCAATAGAATCGGGAAAATACAGACTGCTCGATGAGCGGTACAGACAGATTGCATTTGACCTTATACTTGAGTGGCATAATATAAAGAGAACATTTCCTATACCTTCAGGCGGAGTTCACCCCAGACTGAAATAAGACCTTTTACTTTTTAAGGAGCGGGAGCAAAAGCATTGAGGCAGGCAATTGAGGCATTTATTTCCGGGATGGGCCTGGAAGAATATTCTGCCAACCACGGGGAGCTTGCGTCTGCTTTGGATAAATGGCAGTAGGGCAAAATTAATAATATTTTATCCTTCGAATTGCAAAACTTTCTTTTTTACTATTGACATCATATTTTTTGAAATGATATAATCTAACCGTTTAGCTAACCGTTTAGGAAGGTTTTATGGCCACCATAAGAGACGTTGCAAAAAAAGCAAAGACTTCCATAGCCACAGTATCTGCAGTAATCAACAGTTCAGCATTTGTAAGCCAGGATTTAAAAAGCAGAGTAGAAGTCGCCATCAGTGAACTTGGCTTTATTCCCAATGTTTTGGCCCGCTCCTTAAAAAGTAAAAGGTCTTATTTAATTGGAATAATGATTTCAGATATCAGAAATATTTATTATCCTGAGTTTTACCGAGGAATAGAAGACTTCTTTAAGAAAAAAGGTTATAATCTCATCCTTTGCAATTCTGATAATAGCGAAGAGCTTGAAAAAGAAAATTTACTGATTCTGGCTCAAAAAAGAGTAGATGGAATAATTGCCACAATTTCAAATATGGCTACTTTTAATGAAACAGAATTTTACTTTAACTCAGGTATACCTTTTGTGGTTACTGAGGTTTATCCTTCAGATTATACTAAATTACATTTCAGTCTGGTGAAAGTTGATAGCATTAATGGTGCAAGAAATGCTACTCAGCATCTGATTGATAATGGTTATAAAAAGATAGCCATAGTGGCACATTATGCGAAATATCATGGATTTCAGGAACGTTTGGACGGGTATCTGGCTGCACTTAAAGATAATAATATTAATATCAGGGAAGATTATATTAAAATAGGCAGTCTATCCAATATTGAAGCGGCCTCTTTGACTCATGAATTATTAAAAAATCCTGATCCCCCGGAAGCCATATTTGCCACTAACAACCGGATGGTTTTGGGTGTTTTAGAGGCCTTGAGGGAAAAGAATCTTCATGTTCCGGAGGATATGGCCATTGTTGTTTTTGATGATTTTGAATGGGCGCCATATATTGACCCGCCCCTTACCGCAGTAAGCCAGCCGGTTTATAACACTGGAATGATTGCAGCCAAAGAATTGCTCAGAAGAATTGAACAGGGAAGTCAATCCAAACCAAAAGCAATAGAACTTTCGACCGAATTAATAATCAGAAAATCTTCAAGCAAGAAATATAAAAAATGAAAGAAAAAAAAATCGGATTTTTCAATATTGCCCATCATGATTATTATGAATATATGGATAATGTTTCTGTCAGGTTAGCCAAAGAGGCCATTGATTCTCTGAAGAAATCCCATAATACAGTCATAGGTTCGGAAAAGCCAATACTGGATGAAAAGGAAGCGCTGAGCCAGGCTTTAAAAATACCGGGTGAAGACATTGATTGTTGTATTATTTTTATCAGTACCTGGGTAGAATGCAGTGTACCACTGGTGATTATAAAAGAACTTAAACACCTTCCTATAATAATCTGGGGCTTTCCCATGTTTGATTGGAAAGGTTCCAAAGAGCAGTCAGGTTCCCTGGTTGGAATACTGGCTCTGCAGGGTTCCTTAAAAAGAATAGATATTAATTTTAAAAGAGTAGTAGGATTTCCTGATAATAAGGATATATTAAAAGAAATAAATGATTACATATTTGCTTCTTCTGCAAAAAAAGCCCTAAGAAGAACCAGACTTGGCCTTGTAGGTTATATGTCTATGAGCATGTATCCTGCTTCTTTTGATCATCTGTTGATGAGCGCCATTATAGGCCCGGAGATTGTACATTTTGATATCTATTCCATTATTAAAGAGATTAATAATATAAAAACTGAGGCAATATTAAAAACAGTAAAAAAAATAAATGAAGTTACAGATCATAAGATAAACGATGAAATTTTGCAAAAAGCAGCGGGTCTATATTGCAGTTTGAAAAGCTTCATAAAAAAATATAATCTGGATGGCATAAATATCAAATGCCAGTATGAGCTTACAAAGGATTTTGGATGTTCAGCTTGTATACCGCTGTCAATGTTAGCTGATGAAGGTTACACGATTGCCTGCGAGGGAGATATTCCTATTCAGGTCAGTATGCATATTCTGCATTTATTATCTGATACTACTCCAACATATGTTGATATTCTGGATTATCATGAAAATAATGGATATTTTTCTTCATGTGGATTTGCTCCTTTTTCCTTATCTAAATCATTAAAGATCAATGAAACCAGCTTTAAAGGTTTTAAGGGTATAGTAGCTTCAGCTATTTTAAAATCCGGAGAAATCACGATGATGAGATTATCTGAAAAAATAGGTTCTTATGAACTGCTCTATACTGTGGGTCAGGGAATAGAATCTAATCTGAGGCAGAAAATAATGCCTGCTATTTCAGTTAACTTAAGAGACAGGATCGATAATAATATGGATCAATTTTCATCCCAGCATCTGGGTTTAGTATATGGAAACTATGAGAAGAGAATACAAGAATTTGCTTCTTTGATGGGAGATAAGATTTCCCTTCAGGGAATATAAATTAATGCAGAAAGGAGGTGGAATTCTTTATTTATCAAAATATTTTTAGCTAAAAAGGGAGGTAATATGAAAAAGAAGATTTTAAGTATCCTAATCGCTGCAATAACAGTAGTTAGCTTAATACTGGTTATGGTTGCGTGCCAGTCGCCTACTCAAGGTCAAGTAAAAGCAAACGAGTCTGTTGAGACAATTACTACTGCAGCAGAAACTACTGTGGCTGAAACAACTGCAGGGGAGACTACAGCTACTACAGAAGCTGCTTTTAAGGGTAAAACCATAGGTATAATGGCATCCTGGATGACACACCAGTGGTATAATACAGTGCTTACCGGTTTTAAAGCCAAGGCTGATGAAGCAGGAATTGTATACAACATTGTTGATTCCCAGGGCGATGTAGGAAAGGGTGTCAGCATAATTGAGCAATTTGTTTCCATGGCTGTTGATGGCGTTCTGGTATTTCCTGGTTCACCAACCGGATATGATGCAGGAATAAATGCTGCCAAGGACAAGAAAATCCCCACAGTTTCTGACGTTATTTATTTAAATGGAGTCAGCACTTATGGTGGTAATGAGAACTTTGAGATGACCCGTAAAGCAGGGAAAGCTGCAGGTGAGTGGATAAAGAAAAATTGGACAGATGGCAGGGAAATCAATGTATTAACAGTAAATATACCATCATTCCCAAATTTAAATGGTAGAACCGATGGTTTCCTGG
>JAMCQQ010000245.1 GCA_023379515.1 Actinomycetota bacterium | reverse complement strand
CTTGAAGATATTCGACTTGATACTCTTCGCCAATTTTAGCCAGATCCAGAGCCACTCTCTCAAATTCGGGTTTTAATTTCGCAACATCAAAATTAGCTCTACCAATATCATTGGCAGAGGGATAATCTGGTATTAAAATTGTTGCGAATCCTGATTTTTTTGCCAAAAGAATTCTCCATTTAAGCATTCTAGTAGCGTCTTCTTCTGAAAGGACTGTGGGAAAACCGGATTGATTGAAACCGGCCATAAACTGAGATATCTTATTGTTATTAAGCCTATACTCTCCTATTACCCAATAAGTATTTACTCCTAAGCTTGCAAGTTCGTCTGGATAGTAAATAAGATTAATGGTATTTGCCATTACGCCGGGATCAAACACAGCTTTGATAGTTGTTGGATATTGCCTAGTTAAATTGATTGAGTTTTTTAATTGCTCTAATTCAAAATCAGATGGCACTTTATAGCCGAAGTATTTCATTTTTTGCTTATTCTGATCCCAAGGTTCGCTATTTGCAAAAACATAATCTTTTCGAGCAGCCGGATCTTTTGGGAAGCCGCCATAAAAATCTTTTCTTATTGCCGGAAGCATAAAAAACGAGACAAAAAGAGGAATCCCAATTACGATTATGGCAACAATAATCCCGAGAATTATTAGAAGTTTTTTCATTTAATATTGCCTAATTTCTAGTATTGTCTTCCTTTTTAAAATTGTCAAGTCTATTTTGAGTTCCTTTTTGGATTAAATTGTGGATGACTTATTCTGAAGAAAATATCTTTTTTAATTTTATATTACTGTTCTTATCTTTCATGAGCAACACCAACTATATCCGTGGGACTTTTGTAACTATTAGCAACTATATAATCGCTTAATCCTTTTTTTAATTCGTCAAAAACTCCCATACCTTTCAAGTAGGTTCCTGTCCCTACTCCAACTAAAGTTGCGCCTGCAAGCATTACTTCAACCACGTCTTGCCACTTGGTCACGCCACCCATACCGATTATCGGAATTTTTACAGATTCATAAATTTCATAAATACACCGAACTGTAACAGGCAGTATTCCCGGGCCTGAAACTCCACCTTTTTTTGCTCCCAAGATAGGCTTTTTTCTTCTTATATCTATAATCATTCCTGGCCCAACTGTATTGATAGCAACAATTCCATCTGCTCCCTCTGCTTCACAGGATTTAGCAATTTCTCCAATATCTGAAACGTTTGGGGAAAGCTTAGCAAGTATCGGAACTTTGCCTGATTCTTTTTTTACTGCTTTAACTATTTTACCGGCAGCCCCCTTTTCCATTCCCAAAGGTTTTCCAAAATCATCATCAACATTAGGACAAGATAAATTAAGCTCTATAAAATCAGGCTTTAGGGGCGCAATTTTTTCCACAAGATAAGAAAATTCACTTATTTTTGTAGCAAACAAGCTTACAATAATGGGTGCTTTTGGTTTTTCCTTTAATAAGCTAGCAATATCTTCTGCTCCTTTTTCTATTCCGGAATTTGCAAGCCCAACAGAGTTTATAAAGCCGCAGTCATATTTCCAAACTCTTGGAACAGGATTTCCCTCCCTTTTATTCAAAGTTAAAGATTTTAAAGTTACTCCCCCAACTCCATTACCAATTGCTTTTTGCAATTCTGAAATTTCGGTAACAATTCCGGACGGAAGAATAAAAGGATTTGCAAAAGAAGAGCCACAAAATTTAGTCAAAAGCGTTAACATACAATCACTATACTAAGAATTTAATTATTAAATTGCAATAGCCAGATCTATTGACAATGTCTTTTATTTCATCCTTAATTAAAACAGGTGAAATCTGTTTTTAAGATCATACTCATAATTTTATTTGCTTTCGCTACTTCCCTTTTGGCTTTTACTTTCGCACTACAAAAAGCAGATTATTCCGCAAAATCAATAAAAACAAGATTGCATGACGCAAATTTTTATCAAAAGGTCTTTGACGAGGTTGACAAGAGTCTCAAAGACTCAGCCGATGAAACAGGAAATCAAGATCCTTTCGCATCCATTCTAGGTCAATTTCTTACGAAAGAATATTTGCAGCAAAAAATAGAGCTATTCATTGATGATTCAGAGATCTGGGCTTTAGGAAAAGCAAAAAATCCTCCCGTTTTATCATTTATAGACATCAAGCAAAAAATTACTCAACAAAATCCGGATTTAATAAAAACTCTGGAAGAAACAAGTGCTGCACTTGCCAAACAGCAAAAAGAACTTGCTGAGCAAAATTCTCAAAATGGAGGAAATCCTTCCGATATGCAGCAAGAAAATATTGATTTCAACAAAATTATTAAAAGCGACTTTTCAATCCCAATAGGGCAAAACATCATATGGGTCAAGAATTTGTCTTGGTTAGTTCAGAATATACTAATTTTAGAATTTTTACCCGTTGTCTTGCTGATTGCAATGTTTTTACTAAGCACTAATTTAAATTCAAAATTAAAATGGCTAAGTGCGGCGTTCTTGGTATCTTCAATTGTAAATGGGTTTGCTTTTTTAAGCATGAACGGAATTTCTAAGCTGCTTTTAACAAATTTAGATAAAATATTAAACACCCTTCCATCTTTTACTTCTCCTTTACTTGAAACTTTTATTAATCCATTTCTAGCTTCCTATCTTTACTTTGCAAAAATTGCTATCGGAGGATCAGTAGTTATGTTTGTGCTAACACTAATTGCTTCTCTGTTTATTAGGCAACCTCAGGTTCTCGCAAAAAAGAAGGTTTAACCTATTACCAGATTGGAACCCAAAATTCTTCCATTATTATTACCTGAAGAATTAATAAAAAAAGTAAAATTGAAAAATATTTTTTATTTAAATTAAAATTATTCGTAAGAAATTGAGAAACAATTAAAATTGGTAACGACATTAAGGGCAACCAAATTCTTCCAACTTCTCCCCTGCTTATACCTGAAATCACTAATAGAATAAAAAGGATCCAAAATGCTTTTGTTAAATTATCTTCTCTTAAAATTTTAAAACTCACATAAAAGAATAATAGGCTAATTGAAAAGCCCATGTAGATAAAAAAA
>JAMCQQ010000244.1 GCA_023379515.1 Actinomycetota bacterium | reverse complement strand
GATTAAATGTTATTGTAGCAGATGTGAATTGGGAAACTTTTGAGACAATTTCTCAAATAAAAAGAGAATTCAATTTTATAAATCTGAGCAGTGAATTCGCAGTAAGCTTTATCCTGGAATATGAGAAAATAGACATTTTGATTTTAAGCAAAAAAATTTCAAATATTGAAGAAATCATTAAAAAAGCTGCTAAAAAGAAGTCCAGGGTATATATAATAGGCAAGGATCTAAAATATCCCCTAGAAGCTGCAGAAGTCGAAAGCGTACTGGCAAAAGAATTAGAAACCAAAGCCGGCAAAGAATCTAAAAAGAAAAGATTGGGAATTAAAAAGAGCTTTGCAAATTTCTTTAAATTAAAAAATCACATTATAAGTAAACCTCTAATTAATATAAGCAGAATACCTATCAATATAAGTGAGTTCCCAGTTAAGACTGATAAATCCAATCCAGGTCAAGTTTTGCCAGGCACTGAAAAAATTGAGTTGGCCAATACCGAAAAATCTTTAACCCAGGATAAAAATTGCTCTGCGGAAGAAAACAGTATTGAAGAAGAAAATAATATTAATAAAAACGTAAAGGCAATAAAACAAAAAATAATAATTTTTACAAAAGCAAAAGGCGGTGTAGGCAGCACTGTTCTTTCACTATTTCTGGCTCATACTTTTAGGAAGATGAAAACCCTGCTGGTCGATTTAAATTTCTCTGAAGGCGGCAGCGACGCAGGATACTATTTAAACATTCCAAAATCCCCAAATATGATTGTTTTTACAGAAGGTTATAGCAGGAGTGCCATGGATAACGCAATAATTAAAATTGCAGAAAATTTTGATTTGCTTCAACCTCCTCCCACTTATGAGCTGGCAAAGAAAATGGATCTCCAGGATATTTACAGCCTAATTGATATTGCCAGAAGAAAGTATCATCTGATTATTTTTGATCTGCCAAACCTTATTAATGAGATGTATCTTGGTGTTCTTGATATAGCTGACCTTGTAATAATGATATCTGATAATACTCTGGGCAGCATCGGCAGACTTATAAGTATCAATAAAAGGTTTATTTACGATGACCTTGAAAAAATATTGGTAATAAACAGGATGCGAAATGGCAACGGGCTTGTATATACAAAAAATCAGTTCCGGAAGTTTTTTAATCTGGAGAAACTCGTCTTTCTTGAAGAAGATAATTTCTTGAATGGCAGAACCGATTTCAGCAATTTCAATTTTGATAATCTAAAAAATTTTGAAAATTTAACTGATAAAGTTCTTGATTTATTAACATATGAGTAAGGACATCCTTGAATGAACTTTTCTTATAAAAAATATTTATGGCTTGCAGTTATCGGTGCACTTATTATCGGAGCCGGGACTTATCTTTTTTTAAGCAGTTATTTGGATAGGCAGGAAATAATAGTTGCTGCCAAAGATTTGAATGCGGGAGATTTTATTAGCGATGGAGATATTTGTATCAAGACTTATTTAAAGTCAGCTCTTCCCAAGAATTATTTAACTAAAAAATCGGATTTAATTGGGAAAATTGTGATGATTGACAGAAAGAAAGATGATCCGATAACAAATAATATTTTTAAAGAGAATCTAAATCAAAGCATCATTGACAATCTGAAAAAAGGAGAAGTTCTGATGGGTTTAAATATGAGTTACCCAGAGCCGATTTTTGATGAGCTGAAGAAAGGCAGCACCATTTCGATAATTTCAACTGAGATGGATAATAATCTCGCAAGCTCGTTCTACTATAATGCTTCAGCTAGCAATGGAGGATTAAAAGATAACAATGATGAAAGCAATTATCTTAATTCGGATATTCTTGAGATTTCTGAAAAGATAGTTGTAGTAAGCAGTCAGATAGTAATCAGGAACCTTGAGATAGTTGAAATTAAAAAAATTACAAATAAGGAAAAAAATATAATCTCAAGCAAAAATAATGACACCTCTTGTATTTATATCAAATGCAGCATAAAAGAAGCGCCGCTTATCTCACGTATAACTAAAGAAGATAAATATAAAATTATTATGGAAAAAAGTTAGGGTTAATAAATTTTATGGAAAATCTTGTACTTATTGACAGTTGTCTTGAATTGAAAAATAATAAAGTCTTTCCTTCTAAAAATCCAGAGTGCTGCATTATTTCCGTGATTTCCAACAAAGGCGGAGCAGGAAAAACTTCAATTGCCATAACTGCAGGATTATGTTTTGCAAAAGAGCTGTGTAAGAGGACTTTACTTCTGGAAGTTGACAGCTCGCCTGGTGATTTCGGAGCAGTTTTTGATATTGAATCTGAAAAATCTTTTGAACTGGCCTTAAGATTTCCGGAAAAATTTGGGTATTATATAAAAAATATTTTTAAAAATCTCGATGCAATGAAAGGTGTTTCAGATCCATTAGTTGCTGAGAGAATTAAAGAAACAGATGTTCATAAACTTTTTAAGTTCTTAACCAGTGAATATGATTATATTATTATAGATACCCAGACGGTAATTAATGGCACTTTGCTTGATGTCTTAAGGCTATCGGATGTTATCATGCTTGTAAGTGAGTATTCTGTCGAAAGCTTCTCAAGAATTTCAAGTTTGTTTTATATCTTAACTAATAAATTCGCCATTTCGAAAGATAAAATCAAAGTCATTATTAATAAAAAGCGGTTATTTAAGCTTTTTAAAATATGGGATTTTATAAAAATTGCAGAATTTCCTATAGAAGCTTTTATATCTTATGACCCAAAATACGGCAAGTCTCTTTTTTTATTTAATAAAAATAAAATTTTTAAAACACGACTTTATAAGCAGCTAAGCAAAATACTATTCAGGTTAAACGGGAAATAAACCTTTTGTAATGAATTTGACTTTATGAAGCAGATGAGCTTAAAAGACAGGTTATTGGATAAAAATCAAACATTCACTCCCGAACAGCAAAAAGAAATAATAACTGCTGTTAAGGATAAAGTTAAAAATGATAATAATTTCCTGAACTCTTTTTTGTTCAATAGGTCAGAATACAAAGACAAATTATTCATGCTGATAAATAATGAAATTTATAAAAGATTTCCATTGCTTGAATTTGAAATAAACCAGGATTTTCTGGAATATGCTATTTCTGAGATATTTGGCCTGGGAGTACTGGAAAAATATCTTTCAGACAAGAAAGTTACTGACATTTTTATTCAAGACAGGGAAATGCTTGTGATAAGCAATGGTGAAAAAAAGTATCTGGGGGAAGTATTTGGAAGTATTGATGAAGTATTATTAATAATTGACCGCATCAAAACAAGCTCCGGCAAGACTGTTGACCAGAGAATACCATTTTTAAACACTGAGCTTTATGATGGAAGCAGATGTTCGATTGTAATTCCACCTGTCTCTGACAGGATTTATATATCTATAAGAGTTTTTAACTGTCTGGATTTCGAACTTCAGGATTTGCTTGAGCTTGGAATGTTTAACAATGGGATATTCAATGTACTTAAAAGCTTGATTCAGGATAAAAAAAATATTTTAATTGCAGGTTCCATGGGTTCAGGTAAAA
>JAMCQQ010000243.1 GCA_023379515.1 Actinomycetota bacterium | reverse complement strand
GGAGGAATAGGATATGACATTAATTGCGGCGTCAGGCTTTTAAAATCTCAAGTTACATTTGAAGAATTAAAGCCTCATTTTAATTTACTTGCCAGAGAATTACATAAAGAAATACCGTGTGGAGTCGGTAAGGGATGAAAGTTGAATTTCTCGCACAATAGAATATTTATCTAATTCTTTTTCATAGTCTTTTTTTAATATTCTATTCATTCCTTCAAGTGCAGAAATAAAAAGATTTTCCATTGTATCCGCGCCAACTTTTATTCCCACCTCTCCAGTATGGGGAATCAAAACGTAAGATTTCATATTTTAATTTTCAGTCTCCTTTCTTTTTCCTGCCAAGAAGCAGGAGTTGCAAATTCTGTGCAGAGTTTTTGCATTTTTAATGAAATTTCTTCCATCTCAAATCCCCGCGCTCTTAGTGCCTGAAAATTTCTTATTACAGTTGGATAAAGATTTATCTGTGTGAATTTGTTATTATCTGCGTGGATTTCAAATATAAAGGATTGATCGTTTCTTTCTATCTCATCAACTGCATAATCATCCACAAAATTACCTGCGCAATATATAATTGGCTTTTCTTTGTATATCTCAATACCTCTAAAAACATGTCCGGAATGGCCAAAAATAATATCTGCTCCCATATCAATTAAAGCGTGGGCAAAAGAGATATGGCCTACCGGGGGAGAGTAGCCCCAATTTGGTCCCCAGTGGGCAGAAACGATTAAAAAATCCACGTCATCTCTTGTTTTTTTAATAAGCTTCAATAAATATTTTGCTCTTTTGTCTTTTAAATCAATCGGAACATAAAAAATGCCGGGTTTTTTATCCGTTGTTTCCCATTCAGGGCTGTTGTCTGTAAATGCAATTAATCCGATATTTTTTCCTTTTATTCTGCATATTGCCGGCTCGGTGCTTTCAGTAAAATTAATTCCTGCTCCTGCAAAGTTAATTCTATTTTCACTTAAAATTTTCGCCATTTCTAAAAGCGCTTCATATCCATAATCTAAGGTATGATTGTTGGCAATGGATAAGGGGTCAAAACCTGCAGTTTTAAGAACTTCGACATTTTTTGCATCTGTTCGAAAATGAAAAACTTTTAAATTTTGGGACCAGGGCTGCCCTATACCTGAAATTACACATTCAAGATTACAGATTTTTACATCTGCATTTTTAAGAATAGGTAAAGTATCTCCCCAAACGTATTCCGGCGGGTGAGTTTTTAGAAACTTATTAACAAATCTTCCCAGCATGACATCACCAACAAACAGCAATTTCATATTCTAATCCTCAATTCTTACAGGTATTTCCTATTTTATTTTTACTAATTTTTCCATGTTCTTAGACTTCGTCATAATCATAGAAACTATATTTATCTTTTGTGTCAATCTCAAAAATACCTTTGTGTTCTTCCTGCAGTTCTTCAATAAGTAAAGGTATGATTGATAAAACTGTAATATTCTCAGAAGTTGCGTGTTTAGGCAAAGAAATAGAATCGGTGCAATAAATATGTTTTACTCTAAGTTCCCATAATTTTTTCCATTCATTCCCTGTAAATAATCCATGTGTTACCATAATATATATTTCTTTTGCTCCTTTCTTGAGAAGTATTTCACAAGCAGAAATAAGAGTTTTTCCTGTATCAAGTATGTCGTCCACTATAACGGCCTGTTGGCCAACTGCTCCATGAAGACCTAAGTGTTTGATGCCTTTTCTTAGCCTTTTCTTTTCTATGAATGCAATATTGCTTGTACCTCTTATTTGTTTTGCAACTTTTTCGCATCTTCTGATTGCTCCTTCATCTGGGGAAACATTAGTTGCATTTTGTAAAGATTTCTTTTTTATTTCATCTGCAAAAATTCTAGATGGGGAAAGAGAAATTAAAGGAATTGGAAAAAGCTGGTTTACATGCGGACTATGAATATCTACAGTAATAACCTCATTTACGCCTGAAGTTGAAAGAAGTTTTCCTATTAAGTCTGTTGTATAGCTTTTTTGCGGCTCTTTTTTATCTGCACGAGAGTAGGCAAGGTAAGGGAGCAATGCGGTTATCTTATACGCATTCTCTTTTTGTAAAGTGTGGCATAAAAGCAGAAATGAAACTAAATTTGAATCCGGAGGAGCAATATTGCCTAAAACAATACAGTCACGTTCCATTGTGTGGGTTTGAAGTTTAACGCAAAGTTCATTATTAGGAAAGCGGTCAAGAGCAAACTTTCCAAGCGTCAAATTTGTTATTTGTTTTAAGTTTTTAATCATATATTTATGGGAGGGGAATGTATAAAGTGCGGGGTCAATTGATGGGTAAGGGTATCCTTTTAGGATTGCAATAACCCTCTCATCTTCAACAGGAGAAAATTCTTCATAATATGCCCCCACTGAGCCGAGATAAAATTCCGGGACATCCAGTATTACAAGCTCATCAACTTCTCTTTTAATTTGTCTTGCTAACCGAGGAGAATGGAGATTATAGCAGTTTTTTCTTGGCTTATTCAAATCCCCATTAAAGACGGGAAC
>JAMCQQ010000242.1 GCA_023379515.1 Actinomycetota bacterium | reverse complement strand
GATAAATTATTAAAGCCTTTAAGTCTTGTCTTGGAATCGAAAAATTCCTAAAGACTTTCTAGTTGATTATTACAAGATACTGGTATATTAGTAGTCTCCCGATAAAAATTTTGCTCTGGATTTCATATTGCTTTTCGATTCCAAGACAAGACTTAAAGGCTTTAATAATTTATCAATTTTCTCAAACAATTCTTTAGTTTGCTCTCTTCTTATTAATTTTTCAACCAATTCATGAAACGATTTACTTTTGAGATTTAATTGATTTTGGTAAATTCTTATGGTTTCATAACTTAGATTAAGAGCAGACCTAATAACAGATGGGGGATAGTTTCTTTTCAAAAATATAAAAAGAACTAATCTTTTTGCCAGCATTGTTTTTTCTTCTTTTGTAAGGAACTCGTCAAGGAAACTTTCGATAGCTTCAGATTTATTTAAGGAAGAGATTAGGTACGAGAGATTCTTATTGATTCTTTCGAGTTCCTTTTGTCCCAGTTTAAACTTTGATACTCTCGGCATACTACTACAAGTATACTAGTATATCTTCACTAGGGTCAATATGAAAAATTTTATCAAAAATAGTCATTGATTTGAGTTTAGTGTTTGAATGAAGATTGGTCTCTAGCCGAAAAAAGCTACTGTGAAGGAGTAGTAGTCGGCGGACACATATCCGAAGTTTCCGGAATTAAACATCGTGGTGTTGCATCCAAACAAGCAGGCCTTGGTCTGCAAGTTGGAGTAGGTGTTAAAGAATTAAATTGGAAGGTTGAAAGAATTTTTTCAGGAATAGAGGAATCTGTCCCTTTGACTATATAAAAACTAATCAGTAAGCTACCATTTCTTGTTGAGTATCCTGGTGAAATATCTCCGCATTCTCCTGCATCGCAATATGAAGAAGAGCCATAGAAATTCCATGAGATATTATTGAAGGATACAGTTTTTTCTAGTTTTCCACGAGAGAGAAGGTTGTTGCCAAGTTGTTTTACTATTTCAAAAGTTAGATTTTCGCTTTCGTTTTTTAAATAAATATAACTTGCTGTCGAAGATTTTTCTTGAGTAAGAGTTAAGGAATCTGGGTATTTAAAACTTATGTTCAAGGTCGAATTTTGATAATTTTTCCAACCCGAAACTTCAACTGGGGCAGAAGTGGTACTTGGTTTAATATCTGGGCATTTGGCAAATTCACATTTTGAACCAGTTCTACCAACAGAAGAGCCGTCGGGACAAAGCTTTGCTTCAAGGGTGCAGGCAATTTGTTTATTAGAATTAAGAAAGAAATATCCAGCAGAAGTACCAATTGCTATCAAAACCAAAACAATTAAGCCTAAAACTATCCACTTTATGTTCAAAAACTTCTTTTTGGGAGGTACAGCTACGGGTTCAGGGGATGGTTGAACAGATGCTTGAACAGTGATTGTTTCTTCCACTACTTTAGTATCACAAAGAATATTGGGGTTGTCAAATGGGGTTTAGAAAAATCTTCCGACAAAAATTAGAGCTAAAACCACAGCGGCTTGGTTTATAAATCCCCACGGAAGACCGAGTCTTGTATCAAATTTTTTCTGGAAGTGGTAGATGTCTTTAAAGGGGAAAAATTTCATATTAAAGAAGAGATATGGGGCGGTAAGCCAGTCAGGAGCTTGGGCCATAATAATCATAAAAAAAGCGTAGGAAAAATTAGTTGAGGGGAACATCCAAACGATTAAAAGCCAGGAAAGAACAAACCCAAGCAAAACATCAAATAAAGATTCTAAGAAAAAAGCGCGTTTTGTTTTTGCTTTTTTATTTGTTCCCGTATCCCAGTGGGGCAGAGCGTCGGCTAAAAAATGTGAAGCAATTGCAATCGGTACGGCAATAGCGGGATTACCAACTTTTGCAGCGATTACGGTTCCGATTATCGCGTGTCCTGTAGCTGTCATGGTTCGATCTCCTCACCATGATACTTAAGCGTAGTCGAACGTATCATAAAGTATCTTTTATTATACTCCCAAGTTTTCACAACTTGTCAAGTTTACCCTGTCAAATGGCCAAAGGCCAATTTGCAAAGTAAATTATTTGACGGGGTAAATTACTCCAATTCTTCCCGTTTGGCGGCTAAATAGGAAAACCATTGCTCAAAAAATCCAACCAATCCCTTAAACGGCGTTTCAATTATGTAATCAATAATTATTAAAATAAAATTTACCTGCGCAATGCCTTCGGTAAATTTACGCCCAACCCTGATAACAGGTACAAAAAAGAAATCAAGAACAGGTGTTAAAAGGTTTTTCTGAAAAATTACCGTGTAGGTATTGGCGGTTTGATAAATTCTGTAGGTTAAAAACGAAATTATCGCTATAAAAAATAAAAATATAGCCTGACTTAAGGGATTGAAATTAAGCCTGGTTAAAATTGCGCTGATTGCTCCAAAAATTAAGAAAATGCTCAAAAACCAAAGTAAAGAAAAAACATAATCCTTAATGGTTTTTACGCTCGTGGATTTTAATTTTAAAGAAATGCTTTCTGTAATTTTTGGATTTTGCTCAAGTAATAATTTATAAATGTCCAAATAAATTATGTGTGAATTTCTGTTGTCAGGTGTTTTTATTCCCATGCCGGCAATTACCATTAAGACAGGTGGAACAAGCGTGTTGAGAATAATTGAATTCCATTGAACGCCTCCGTAAAAAACTCTTTCAAATGCTCCCTCAATAGAAAGTGCCATAAAAGCTTTTGTAAAAAGAATAAAAACAAAGCTTCTGATAATTGCGGTTCTTACTTTGTTGTTAATACTTTTATATCTTGTGTCACAGATGGCATAAATTACCGATTTAAAGCGTTCTTGATCTTGAATAAGTTTTCCCAAATCGGTTTTTTCCTGCCTTAAAAGATCGTAGAGAATTAAAAACGACGGTGTTTTTTTCTTAATATGATTAAAAATTTTATCTTTCTTAGGATACGAAAGCTGATAAATAATTTCGTTTAAACCTTCCGGAAAACCGGAAACTGTTTTATTGATATTTTCTTCCGATAGTCTTCCGAAAATTTGCACAAATAACTTATATCGTAAAAATGCAATGTCGTCTCTGGCAAAGTTTTTCCTGATAGCTATAAAAACCTGCACGTCCCTTGTTTGTATAGAATCATCGCTAATTTCAACGCTGTCTTTTAAAATCTGAAACATAAAATTTGCCATTGCCTCACGTGGTTTATTTGGCGCTAAAACTGTGTAAATTTCGCAGGATAAAATTTGGATAATAAATTCGTTAAGATCAAAGTCTTGTGTTAACTTTAGTTTAGAAATTTTTTCTTTAAGTTCCAGATGGAGTCTAATAGAATCGGAAACTTTTTTGACAATTGATTCGGGCAACGTATCATCTTTAAAATAACTTGCCCAGATAAGCTCTCTTACTAAATCTTTGGCAAGACTAGTTGGATTGGTATTTAAAACAAGCAGTCTTTTTAAAATCCTTTCAATTGCACGCCTAAGAATTGTTTCTTCGTTCCCGTAATCCATTGAGGTTCTTAATCTTTCGTAATAAGAAGCGACTTTGGTAACTAAAATATTTACCGAAATTTTTTTATCGGTTGTAGCTTCCTCTCTTTCTTCAAAGACTTTAATTAAAGCATTTGCCAGAGGAGAAAAAGGGCTATTAGATAAATTTGAAGCCATAATTAGCTAAGAGGCATTATATCAGGCTTGGAATTGTTGTCAATGTTAGGGTATTAGAAGAATTTTCAAATTGAAATTTTAAATTTCCAGTGAATCTTAAATGATAAAATTTTTAAAGTATTAAATATTTGGACTTGATTAAGAATTAAGAATTTTTAATTGTTTTTAGATATAATAGGTTTTATGTTAAAGCTTGTTGCTAAAGAATTAAGAAATACAAAGCCGACAAAAAAAGAGCGTTGAAATTAGCGATGATTCTATACAAACAAGGGACGTGCAGGTTTTTATAGCTATCAGGAAAAACTTTGCCAGAGACGACATTGCATTTTTACGATATAA
>JAMCQQ010000241.1 GCA_023379515.1 Actinomycetota bacterium | reverse complement strand
AATTTGACAATCAACTCGGCTAAACTAAGCTTTTCTTTGTTCAAAGCAACCGGAATCCCTTTTTTAAACTTAAGGTTTATGTATTCCTCTTTATCCGGAGCGTTTTTCGGCAATGGAAGCAATTAATGCTTTTAATAATGAGGTTAATGAAAAAGTAACTGGAGAAGTGACCATTAAGTTGTTTAAGGGGAATGCAACTGTGGTGGCTATTAAGTCGCCTTTTGCATTGGATTTCGTTTCATTTAACAACAGCGAAGGGTATGAGTTTAATGTAAATGCTTCTGCAGGATTTATTGAAACCTATTCTTTGCAGATGAAATTGGCTAATCAGGTTGAGAAGTCATGATAAACACACCGGGGAGCGAAGATCTACTCTCTCCGGTGTGATGGCGAATGGTGGAAATAATTATGAAAAAGAAAAAAGATTTTTTGTCTGTAACAGATTTATCAGCTAAAGAAATTTGGCAGGTACTAATTATGGCTAAAAAACTTAAAGAAGAATTAAAGGCTAAAGGCAAAAATAAGCCTGTTTCAAAAGGTAAAACGATGGCAATGTTGTTTGAAAAACCTTCTTTAAGAACGAAACTTAGCTTTGATATTGGTTTTAACCAGCTTGATGGTCATATTATATATTTTGGGGCAAATGAAGTTGGTTTAGGGGGAAGAGAGGCAGTTTCTGACGTAGCAAAAGTAACATCGAGCATGGCGGATATAATTGTTGCCAGGGTTTATTCTCATAAAGTTTTGGATGAGTTTGCCCAGAATTCAAAAGTGCCTGTAATTAATGCCTTATCTGATTTGGAACATCCCTGTCAAGCCTTGGCTGATCTTTTAACAATATTAGAAGTAAAAGATAAATTAAAAGGTTTAACATTGGCATATGTAGGTGACGGAGAAAATAATGTTCCTCACTCATTAGTTCTGGGATGCGCTCTTCTAGGTGTTAATTTTAATTGTGCATCCCCTAAAGGGTTTTGGATGAATCAGAAAATAGTTAAGAAAGCAAAGAAATTAGGCAATTTGACCGGAGCGAAAATTTTGGAAACAGAAAATCCAAAAATAGCTGTAAAAAACGCAGATGTTGTTTATACCGATACTTGGGTGAGTATGGGAGATGAGATTGAGCAAGATAAGCGATTGGAGATTTTCAAGAATTATCAGGTTAATCATAAATTAATGGCTTTGGCGGGCAATGATGCAATTTTTATGCACGATATGCCTGCCTATAGGGGATATGAAGTTGCAAATGAAGTTATAGATGGAAGGCAATCTGTTGTATTTCAACAAGCAGAAAATAGGCTTCATGCGCAAAAGGCGCTGATTTTATATATCTTAGATTCTTCAACAATTGCAGATGATGATACTTGTCATTTAGGGGCTTGATAAAAAATGAAGCATCTGGTAAGTTATCACTCGTATGACAAAGAATGAATTGATAGAGAAAGTGGGCAAGAAGGCAAATTTAACCAAGAGAGCCGCTTCTGACGCAGTAAATACTACTTTCAATTTAATTAAAGATGGTTTGGTCAGGGGAGAGAAAGTAGTTATTACTGGTTTTGGGACTTTTCTTATCAGGTCCCGTGCTGCAAGACGCGGTAGGAATCCTCAAACAGGGGAAACTATTCAAATCCCTAACAAAAAGACTCCTGGCTTTACTTCTGGCAAAACCCTAAAGAGACTTATTAAGTAATTGTGGCGAATAGAATTTTAAACTCTTTTAAAATCCGTTCTAAAAACAAGATTCTCGATTATCGGTTAGGTAAACATCTCAATCTCGGGGAAATTAAATCATTTTTTCAACACAACTATCATTTTGAGAAGTTATGGAATGGGAATAGACATATTTTAGGGGTTTTAAATAAAAATGGTTTAAAGTATTTTCTAAAATTATCTACGAGCGAAGGGATTAGTGTTGTTACTCAGAACGAATATAAGTGGAATAATTATTTTAACCAGTACTTCCCAACAGAATTTCCCTGTCGTGTTCCTGTCAATTACGAAAGTGGTTTTTATAAGCAGAAATATTTTTACTTAATTACAAGTTACTTAGGAGAAAAACCTCTTTGTGATATTGATGGAAACGCTAATGATTTGATTAAGTATATACCAGACGTTATTTTAATTTCAAAATTAATACAAAATATGCCAGTAATGAAGCTTGATAAAAATAAACAGATGGAAGACTACAGAAAAAAATTTGGTGACAAGGTTGAAAAATGGTTTTTAGATATACCGGCCGATATATCTAAAAAGTTTGTTGTTAAAAATTTATTAAATATTGTTGAAAAAGGGCTTGCTGAATTATTAAGCAGGCCCAGACATGGAGATTTTACGCCTTGGCATATTATGAAATTAGAAGATTTGAGTTTTGGCTTAATTGATGGTGAACATGCTTTATTAGAGAGTGTGGAGAATTATGATATTTGTTATTTTATTCAAAGAGTTTTCAGTATTCTAAAAAATCTTTTTATTGCTCAAGATATTTATTATAGATTGCTTAAAGAAGGATCTTGTAAAGACAAACTTAAAGTAACTTTAGCAGCAAGAGCAATTGGCGGATTTCTTGATGAATCGTTAAAAGAAGAACCTGATTATCAGTATGCTAATAGATTTAAAGATTGGGTAATAAGTATTTAATTTGATTTACAGGAAAATGTAATGAAGAAAGAAACTTTAGGCTTTTAAAATAAATTTTTTGAAAGATTCGTTGAAAAAAATAATTTAGTAAAACTCCTTGGAACAGGCAGTGCTGTTAAAAAGGGAAACACAACAGCAAAGCTTAATACGATTAAAGCCAGCAGTATTAAAACTAAAATTTTGCCTTTTTTATCCTCGTAAAGTTTGTTTAATTGGTGTCCTAATGCCAAACTTAAAAATGGTACACAGGGACTAAAATGGTATAAAAACATAATCCTGGGAGACAGGGCCCAAGGTAACCAAAAAACAAAGAAACCTAAGATAATTATCATTAAGTTAAGAGACCTTTTTTTAATTGTTTCTAAAGTGGTTACTATAACAGTAATAGTGCCAGCCCAAAATAATACTGGATTTCCAGAGGCAAAAATATTGGCAATATTATTTTTTTGATAGTCTACAAAATACCAAACGGGATAAAGGTTTAAAGGCCAAGACCACCAAGGAGATGAGTAGCTGTGGGTAGCCTTTAGGTTGGTGTGGTACCACCACATCTGTTGCTGTAACCCTTTAAATTGTTCAAGAGTATGCCCTAATAAAAAGAAAGGTAGATAACTTATGAAATACACAATTGGCGGAATAACGATAAAAAATAATATTTTAAGGGACTGTTTGTCTTTAAGCAGTAATGGGATAAATAAAAGATAGGCATATACTGCAGCCCATTTACTAGATAGGGCAAAGCCTAGGAGGATTGCAGAAAGGAGGTATCTTTTATTAAGTAAAAAAAGCAGTGCAGCCAAGAAAAAGGTAACGTAGTAGATATCATTCATACCAGTACGTGATTGAACGAAATTCAATCCGTCTAAAGAAAAAACAAAAGCAGCGATTAAGGATGCTTTTTGATTTTTTAATAGTCTAAGGCCTAACAAGTAAACTAAATAAACTGCTAATATACCTAAAAGCGCTCCTGGTAATCTGTAAGCCCAGGCATTTTCTGTGTGGAGAATGAACATTGAGGCAGCCATAATTTCTTTTGCCAAAGGAGGGTGAGTCCACTCGTATGCTACTCCAGGAGGTGGGGTTGTCCACCATTCCCAGGCTGCCTTGTGTCCAGCTAAAAATTCTTTAGCTGTAAAAGCGTGGTAAACTTCATCAAATACATATTTATTTGGGAAGTCCAACCGGTATAAGCGCAAGAAAGCAGTTAGTAATAAAATTAATATGAGAATGTGTTTTGAGGTAATTTTACTTAGAAGTGGCATAGTATTTTATTATACCAATACTAATTAAAATAAAAAGTGCAGTAGAAATCAATGATAGGTTTTTACTATTGTCACTTAAAAAATTATACAAAGCAGGATCATAAAGAATTTTTGGTGATTTCAGATAAACTTCGTTATAATAAACATAAACATAATATAAATTGAAAAAGTGTAATATGCTCAGAGCCCCAGTTAAAATTATTAACAGTCTATTTTTCAAATAAGCAGTGACTAAAATAAGGAAGGTTATGGCAGGATACAGATATCTTTCATGAACGCGGGTAGGCAGGAAAAAGAAAGCCAGTGCAGCAAGGGCAGCAGCAGCAAAGATAGATAATTTCTTCTTGAGATAAAAATATATGATGATAATCCAATAACCAGAAAGTAACAAATATCCTAAATTTTTATAACTTAAACCATTCCAAAGTTTACTGTCAAATTGCCAAAACCCTACTGTCCCCCAAAGATTGTAAGCATTCAAAGAAGTGTATGGGTATTCATCAGCAGTATTAAAAATGTGTTGGGCTAAATTAATTAATGTGTTATTTGGGAAAAAGGGAAAAGTTAGTATAAAGATCAATACAAATCCTGGTACTAATAATTTCAATAAATTAAATAAGCTGAAGTTTCTAATTAAAAAAATGATAAATAGAGGTGCCAAAGCTATAGCTTGAGGTTTGACTATTAAGGCTAGACTAAAAGAAATAGAACTTAAGATAAGATTATTCCTGTTTAAGCCAACGATAGCAATTAACATAAATAGAGCCAAAATACTATCAATTTGGCCCCAAATAGCACTGTTAAAAATTATTGCTGGGTTGAATAAAAATAGAAAACTAGCAAATAAGGCTAGTTTTGGTGATAAATTTTTAATCTCTTTGTATAAAATTAGGCCAATTATTAAATCAGAAATTATTGCTGGCATTTTTAATACTAAATAAAAAATATTATCTGGAAGTCTGAATAGATTTTTCAAAAAACCGAGCACACTCAGCACATACAAATAGCCAGGTGTATAATCAGTAAAAATATCTTTACTATAAAATTGGCCAAAGTTAAAATGGCTAAGCCTTATTGACCATGCAAACCAATCTCCCACATCAATTTTAAATCCAGGTAAAAACATCAACATTAGTCTGATAAGAAGGCCCAAGAGAAGAATTTTTACAAAAAGGTCTTTTTTCATATTTTCCGTAGTAAGTACATCTTGGTTTTTCTAATGCTATAAACGATAATATCACTTGTAGTCTTTATAGCAAAACTATATGTTGCAAAAGCTGGCTAAAACAGGAGGTTTTCTAGTATTACTTATTATTTTTGTTATCTATACTTATTCTTT
>JAMCQQ010000240.1 GCA_023379515.1 Actinomycetota bacterium | reverse complement strand
ATTTAGGTATAGTATTATTTCCATAAGATTACCTTCTTCTCTTGCTCATAAGGTAAAAATAGTTATCAACAACAAGATACATAAAAACTGCAAGGCAGATTACAAATGCTGTCGGTCTCAAAACAAAAAGAAATTCGGCCATTTTTTAATCTCCCTTTCAATTTAAATAAATTATCCCGATTAAACTTTCTATAATTTTATAATTGTATTAAAAAACTTTTTTAAAATTACAAAATAATTATATTACTTTTTTAATATTTATGTCAATATAAATTTTATAAATTATTTATAGTTTTATTAAAAAATTATAATATATTGTAGCACTTTTTATCACTTTTTAATAATTATTTAATTTTTACCCCAATAAATAAAGCATGTACCAGTCGGATGAATTTAGTTAGAAGTTAAATATGTCCAAGGAAATGAATTTAAAAAAACATCAAGCTCATAAAAGGAAAATTCTTAAAAGTTCTATATCAGCGATGAAAGCGGCAGAGTGTGAATAGTTATAATTATTAGTCGATAGATCTTTTATAAAAATCAGCAACTATAAATTCAATATTTAGTCCCATTTATTTAAATACCTTGCCTATTCCCAGACTGCTGTAGATTGATTTTTATAAACTGGCTTTAAATAAGTATTACCGGATTTTTCCAAAAATAATTTTGTAAACATAGAATTTTCGAAGTTTTTATTCAGAACAACAGTTTTTTCATCATCCATAAGAACAAAGACACAGAAATCACTGTTACTGTCAATATATCGTTTTTCAACTTTATTTTTTGAGATTATCTCAACGCAATATGGTGTTTTACCATCCCATTTAACATCTCCGGTTTTCATATTCATCGAAATACCATTAACCGACTTCAAAAGATCTCCAGTTATGTTGTAGCCTGCAATTTCATATATGTAATTAAGATCTTTATTCTTATTGAAGTCCCATTCTCCAAATTTAAAAATACTATAAGATCTATCTCTTATTTCGTCTGTAGTTACAAGAACAAATGGAGCTGTTGTATCCGGATGTGTAATATTAAGAACAGTTTCAGTTTGTTTTTCACTCAAATGATAATTATTTATTAATGTGTTCATTGCAGCTTCCTTATTCAGTCCTAAAATATTATTTAAGATTTCAACACTCTTTGCGGTGCTTCCCGTATAATCTTCAAGTGTTAAATAGGAATTATCCCCGGTTGTTGCGAGCATACTTAAAATACCATATGATAATGCTTCATTGCTTGTGGTAAGAGCTCTATCAATCCAGTATTCCCTCGAAGTGCCGGGAGACCTGATACCCCATTTGAAAGCCTCATCATTTTTCCTTGACGCCAGATTTTCAATGTAGCCCATCCTGCCGTCATAAGTGACGGGGCGGTCCGCAATTGCTGCGAAAATATGACCTCTGCTCCAATTTGAAATTACTACAGTTTCCCCGGAAGTGTTGTTGCCGATCCATTTTGAAACATTCCAAAGGTCATCATTTGCAATGGGAATTATATTTGAAATAATCTGATGCGCGCTGAAAACAGTCAGTGCTGTGATAAGAAGCAGGCTGACTACTGAAATAATTCCGGTAATACTTTTTCTCCTCAAAATATCAGATTTTCCGCCATCTTTGAGCAGTTTCGGATACTCTATAAAGAGACCTATCGTAATTCCTGCACTTATGACAAGAGGTGGTACAAGCAGCAAAGCAAACCTGGTACCATTCAAAATTATAAAGAAGCCAATTAATACCCAAGCAAAAAGAAATGAATAGAAAAACCATGTAACTTTATTCAATAAGAGTTTTTTTTGTTCATCATTTATTAATACTCTAAACATCCATATAACGCCAACGATACCAATAAAAAAAAGTACTAATCCGACATTGGCCATCACTCCCATTATTGAAGGTTTTTCCAGCTCTGAAACAATTGAATATACATTGGGCCAGGGGGCCCATGGACTCTCTCCTAACATTTTTATAAGTGCCGATGGTTCGGAAATTAGTTTAGTAATATTTGAAAATCCTGTTAAGACGCTTATTAAAAAAAGCGAACCTGCCGTAAATATTAAAAGTACATAACCGATATCTTTTATGCTATTTCTCTTTAATTTAGACCAGATTAGGTAACCAACAGAAAACAGAAAGATTATATAAAATAAATAGTACCAGCCTGACCATGCTATTGAAAAAACGAACATACAAAAAGCAGAAAGACTTGCAAATATAATCTGCATCTTTCTTTTCTTACTTTGCACAGCTTCAATAAAAAGCCAGATGATTAAAAGAGGAAATATGACTATAAACATATCCGTATCAAAAAAACCGGGGATTGTTCTTAAAGCATAACGCGGAGACGTAACCGTAAATATTCCTGCGGCCGCTGCACCGTATTGGTTTGTAAATCTTCTTGTAAAAAAATATGCAACAACTCCTGCCAGAGGACCAACAAATGCAGGTATCCAAAAACAAACTGTTAGCAAAGGTACGCTGGTAAATAAATTTATGAATTTGTAAACAAATGCTGCAATATAGACTATTAGCGGCGGATAATCCATTGGAACTCCCGGAGGGTAATATGAATGCATATCCCATCCCCTTCCATTTATCAAAGTATCACCAAGATATCCGTGATCAATGAAGTTTTTTGTTAAGCGATAGTGATAGTACGAATCACCAAATTCGTACATGTATGGAAGACCATTTTGGTCCTCATAAAACGCCTTATCACTATCCGGGACGCCTGAAAGCCTGACATAATCCAATCTAACAAAGAACCCTATAAGGAATATGGCGAGAACAATTGCAAATGTTATACCTAACTGTTTCTTTCCCATTTATCGCTGCAAGATACAGTTTTATAATGTGTTTAATCCTAATTATTATAATGAGATTAATAATTTTTGCCAGTATGGCTTTCTGTTAACAGCGGCCACAAATTAGGATGGTTAAGAGTAGATAATAGTGGTATCATTTTAAAGCAAATAAATTTAATTCCGGGAGACAAAATGAGAAGAATAAAAAACAGAACTTTAAGATACTTAGGGATTGCCCTCATTGTCATCGGTATCGTTATTATCGCTTATCCTTCCTATACCAATTTTGTCATGAAAAGAAGAGAGTCAGATGTTTTGAATTCCTGGGAAAACCAGATTGATTTAAGTACAACCGTACAGGCGACCGCTCAAACAACTACCGATACATTGACGGGAAATGACACCCAGGCAACCGATCAGTCCGGAAATATAAGCCAGTCTCAAGCCACTCAATCCAGTGACCAGTCCCAATCAGGTACAACCGGTGCATCAGTAGGACCATTTGATCTATCGACGCAGGTAATACCGGGGGCCACCTTTAAAATAACCATACCTAAAATAAATTCATCATGGGTAGGATATGAAGGTACCAATATCCCATCCCTTAAAAGAGGTCCGGGGCACTATATAGGGACTGCTAATCCCGGCGAGCTTGGAACATGCGTAATTGCCGGACACAGGACCACTTACGGTGCACCCTTTAATAGAGTGGACGAGCTTGTAAACGGGGATCAGATAATTATAGAAACAATGGATGGAAAACAATTTATTTACCTTGTGACCGGTAAAATGGAAGTGTTGCCAAATGATCTGAGCGCTATTAAACCGACGGAGTACGCCTCACTAATTTTAACTACCTGCACACCAAAATATTACGCAAAAAGAAGACTTTTGATATTTGCCAGACTAGCCGAATAGTGCCTGTTTGCTTTTCTTGTTCCTAATAATAATAAAATAATTGACCTGGCAATTTGTGCAGAAGCTGAGTTTATCATAACCGGGGATAAGGATCTGCTTGAAATTAAAACCTATAAAGGAATTAAAATTTTAACAGCCATTGAATTTTTAAAAATAAAATTCTGATAGTTTTAATAACAACAAAATAAGTTTA
>JAMCQQ010000239.1 GCA_023379515.1 Actinomycetota bacterium | reverse complement strand
TACAAACTGATAATCCGCCCGTTTTCCATACAAATAAAAATAAGGCAATTGATGCGAGTCACGGTGATTGGGTTTTACAACTAGATGCTGATGAAATAGTCAGCGATGAGTTAGTTCAAGAAATAAAAAAAGTAGCAGTTTTAGATACAGACATTAATGGGTATTGGATTCCCAGAAGGAATTTTTTCTTAGGTAGATTTTTAACAAAGGGAGGGCAATATCCGGATTATACATTAAGGCTGTACAGAAGAGGAAAAGGCAGGCTTCCTGCAAAAGATGTTCATGAGCAGGCAGTGGTGGAAGGTAGGGTTGGTTATTTGACAAAAGACCTTTTACATTTAAGAGATAAGAATTTTTCTGAATATATGTTTAGATTTAACAGGTATACAGATTTATTGGCATCTCAGATGAAGGATGCTGGTATAAAGATAAATGTATTTTCTTTCATAGGATTTATTTTAGTTAAACCCTTGTTTTGGTTTATTAAAGCTTATCTGCGTCATAGAGGTTATGTTGATGGATTTTCAGGTTTTGTTTTTGCCTTATTTTCTTCATTAAGATTTCCTGTATCTTACCTAAAGCTTATGCAAAAATTATGAAAGTTGCAATTAACAATCTGCCGCTAAAAAGTGGCCATAAGACAAGAGGGATAGGGTATTACACAACACATCTGGTACAAGCCCTAGAGGAAAAGTCTTCAATTGAAGTTAGGCAATTTACTAACCAATTTGAAATTGGAGATGCTGATGTTGTTCATTATCCCTGGTTTGATCTATTTTTTCACACTTTACCTATAAAAAAGCAATTTTCAACAGTTGTTACTATATGACGCAGATAAGCTTTAATATTCCCCAAACATTATCCTGTTGGACTTCGTGGAAAAATTAATTTTATATTACAAAAAGTAGCACTTAAAAGTTGTAAATATATTATTACTGATTCTAAAGCCTCAAAGAATGATATTATCAAGCATTTAAAAATTAAAGATGAAAAGATTATAGTAGTTCCTTTGGCTGCGGATAAGAAATTCAAATTTTTAAACCATGATGCAAATTTACTGCGTATCAAAAGAAGATACCGGTTGCCGGACCAATTTTTGCTCTATGTTGGTGACGCTAACTGGGTGAAAAATTTACCTTTTTTAATAGAAGGATTTAAGCAATTGATCCAATCTGTTTCTTTTGCAAATCTTAAACTTGTTTTAGTGGGTGGGGTTTTCCTTAAAAATGTGGAAAATATTAATCATCCCGAATTAGAAAGCCTGAAACTTGTTAACCAACTTATAAAACAATACGGGCTTGATAAGAACATTTTTAGACCGGGGCAAATTGATGATATGGAATTAATAGCTTTTTATAATTTAGCAACAGCCTACGTTCAACCTTCTATTTACGAAGGATTTGGATTACCTATTTTGCAGGCTTTAGCTTGTGGGACACCGGTTATTTCATCAAATAAAGCTAGTTTAGTAGAGGTAGGAGGGGAGTCTGTATTATATTTTGATCCAACTGATCTTGAGCAATTTAAATCTGTGGCTGGTAAATTATTAAAAGATAAATCTTTGCAAGGAAAATTGTCCGGATTGGGATTAAAACAGGCTACTAAATTTTCCTGGAAAAAAGTAGCAGAAGACACTGAGTTGGTATATCTTAAAGCAGTTGAAAAGAAATGAAGAATCAGATAAATTTTAATTCCCCGATTTTGGCTTAGAAAAAAATGATAGTAACATGGCGTTTTGCTTTAATTATAATTTCGCTTTTTGCAGTTTATTTTATCCCACTAGGATATAAGGACCGATTTTTAGGAGGAGGTTCAATTAATTACCAAATTGCGCCACATTTTTTTTCTTGGGCGAATTTTGACGGAGAACACTATTTGTCTATAGCTATATTTGGCTATAAGAGTTTAGAGCAAGCTTTTTTTCCAGTTTACCCCATGTTACTATCATTTTTTTCTAAGCCTAATCCCTTAAGTTTAGTGTCTTCATTGGTTAACTCCACGGTTGTAGGGTTGATTATTTCAAATGCGTCTTTAGTTTTCGCTTTAATATTCCTTTTTGAGTTGATAAAAATGGATTTCTCAAAAAAAATTGCCTATTTAACAATTATTTTGATGTTAATTTTTCCTACATCTTTTTATTTTGGCGCCGTTTATAACGAATCATTATTCTTGCTTTTAACAGTTTTATCTTTTTACAGTGCCAGAAAAGGGAATTGGTTTTTGGCAGGAATGTTTGGGATGTTTTCTTCTGCAACTAGGGTTTTTGGCATACTCCTTTTGCCTGCTTTGCTTATTGAAGCTTATCAGCAGAAAGCAAGTTTTTCCAAAATAATCTGGATTTTTTTGATTTTCTTAGGAATTGGAACCTATATGGGATATCTTAATTTTACGATAGGTGATCCACTTGCTTTTTATCATTTTCAAAAATTGGTTGGTGAGCAGCATCAATCTGGCATAATACTGCTTCCTCAAGTATACTTTCGTTATATAAAAATGATTGTATCAACCAGCACACAAAACCCAATTTTTCAAACAATTATATTGGAAACTATTACTGGTTTAGCTTTTTTTTCACTTCCGTTTTATGGTTTTCTTAAAAAGGTCAGGTTTTCCTATTTAATCTATGCAATGCTGGCATTCTTAATTCCAACTATCCAGGGAAGTTTTTCATCTACTCCCAGATATGTGATAATTCTATTTCCTTCTTTTTTGGCAGCTGCCCTATGGGTTAATAGTTTACCAAAACTAATTAAAGTACTTATCATCATTTTATCTTTTTGTGCTTTTATTATTGAAACAGCCTTATTTTTAAGGGGATATTGGATAGCATGAAAAAAAGAATTCAAAAAATTATTACAAATCCGTTATTTTCCGGTAGCGTAATCATGGTTATCGGGTCAAATGGAGTAAGTTTCTTAAATTATCTATACCACCTGGCTATGGGGAGGATGCTAGGACCTGCAGGTTATGGAGAATTGGCAGTAATTATTTCATTAATTGGTCTTTTAGGAATAATTCCAGGTTCTTTAAATTTGGTCGTAATCAAGTATATTTCAGCTGCAAAAAACGAGGATGATGGTGCGGCAATAATCAGTTGGTTTAAAGCGAGAATCTTTTGGGCTGCCCTTATTTTTTCTTTTTTTGTTTTGTTAATTTCTCCTGTAATTTCTTCTTTTCTTCATATCAGCAATATTTATTATTTAATATTCGTTTCTGTCTCTTTTTTGTTTGGAACATTATCTTTGCTTAATAGATCAATATTGCAGGGTTTATTAAAGTTTAAATATATGGTCATTAGTATATTGATTGAAAATGTTATTAAGCTAGGGATAAGTATATTGCTGGTATATATTGGCTTTCAAATAGGAGGTGCGGTGGTAGGTTTTGTGATAGCTGTGGTATTAGGTTGGTATATTACCAATCGGTTTCTTCAATATCACAACAAACGAACAGATGTAAAAATTAATTTTAAACAAATATTTTCATTTATAATTCCTGTTTTAGTACAATCTATTGCTATAACTTCTTTAATATCCTCGGATTTAATTTTGGTAAAACACTTCTTTTCCTCACACGATGCAGGGATTTATGCTGCTTTATCTACTTTGGGAAAGATAATTTTCTTTGCTTCAGGACCGATAGGTGCAGTAATGTTTCCTTTAGTATCCAGAAAAAATGCCCGGGGAGAAAACTATAAAAAGATTTTCGTTTACAGTTTTCTAGCAACAATATTATTATCAACTGGTGTACTTTTGGTATACTGGCTATATCCTTCCCTAGCTATTAAGTTGTTATTTGGATCGAAATATCTGGAGGCACAAAACCTTTTAGTTTGGTTCGGTATATTTATGAGTTTATTTACCTTATCGTATTTATTTGTAAATTACGGTCTGTCATTAGGCAGAACATCTATAGTAATTTTGCCTCTGATAGCAGCTATACTGCAGATTGTCATAATTATATTCTTCCACCAAACCTTGTTTACAGTGGTAATCGCTTCGATAGTTTCAACCGCTTTACTACTGATAAGTCTCCTTATATACTCTACATATAGACGCAGACTATAATTGTTAACTTCTTGTAATTTACAGAAGGAAGCTATAATTTTGTCTAATTCTGATTATGAATGATAATTCTCAATATAAAATAAGATATATTTCAGTGATAGTTCCATGCTTCAAACAAGAGTTAACGATAGTGAGGGATCTTAAAAGGATTAAAGAAGTTTTGGATAAACTACTAATTATTGCGGAGCTAATTTGTGTAGTAGATGGAAAAGTTGATCGAACTTTTGAGAAAGCCTCGAAATTTGCAGAAAATTATAGAAATGTTAAGGTAATCGGGTATAGTACTAATAGAGGTAAAGGCCATGCAATCCGTTTTGGTATGGCTGAAAGCCGTGGCGACATTATAGCTTTTATAGATGCCGGTATGGATATTAATCCAAACGGTTTATCAATGCTTTTAGAACACTTTGAATGGTATAACGCGGATATCATAGTCGGATCTAAGCGGCATCCGGTTTCTAAAGTAGACTATCCTTGGCAAAGAAGAATTCTTTCAATGGGTTATCAATTCCTTGTGTGGCTATTTTTCGGGCTCGAAGTTAGGGATACACAGGTAGGTATGAAATTCTTTAAAAGAGAGGTATTAGAAAAAATATTACCAAGGCTTTTAGTCAAACGGTTTGCCTTTGATGTCGAAATATTAGCTGTTGCCAATTACCTAGGTTTTAACAGGATTTTTGAGGCACCAATCGATATCACCTTGCGTTTTGGTGGGACATCAACTATTACAAGCCAAAAATTTCTGAGGACAGTTCTAGCAATGCTCGTGGATACTCTAGCAGTTTTTTATAGATTAAGAATATTGAAGTATTATTCAGATGAAAATAAGAGAAAATGGAGATATGATCCTGAGCTAAATTTTAGAGTGAATGTTGGATGAAAATTTCCCAAATTGCTTCCGCAATAATTATATTATTATTTTGTGTATTACCAACCAGTATTTTTGCTAAGTCTGATAATCCTGATCAATTTATCAATATAGTTAATCCAGTAAGGATTTCCTCGTATACTAAGGATCCTGTATCCGGCTTAAATTCAGAATATGAAGAAATAAAAAAAAGAGGCCTGCCGGCAACTTGGTTGTTAACTTATGAAGTAATTAGTAATAATGATTTGGTTTTAGCGATTAAGCAGATGGATAAGAGTCAGGAGTTGGGTATTTTTATGGAAATTGCGCCTGAGTTTGCTAATCAGGCAGAAGTAGTTTACAACAAAACAGATTCTTGGCATCGGGCTAATTCGGTATTTTTGTCAGGGTATACCCAAGAAGATAGGAAAAAATTAATAGACACAATTTTTATAAAATTTAAAGAAACTTTTGGCTTTTATCCAACTTCTGTTGGAGCTTGGTGGATTGATAGTTATTCCTTGGAGTATATGAAGGAGAAATATGGCATCACTGCAAATTTAACTTGTGCTGATCAATTTGAGACTGACGGATATCACATCTGGGGTCAATACTGGGGTGCACCTTATTATCCAAGTAAAAATCATGCCGGCATACCGGCGCAGGATGAAAATTCTAAACTAGATCTGGTGACTATTCAATGGGCACCGCGTGATCCTCTTAATGGTTACCAATCAAGTGCCTATAGTACCCAAGATTATTTTGCTTTGGGATTTAATATTGATTACTATGAAAAGTTAATTAGAATCTATGCTGAAAAACACAAAAATAGTTTTGGACAAATAACTTTGGGATTAGAAGGAGATTACCTTAACATTTCTATAATTT